>JACIYK010000026.1 GCA_014359965.1 Candidatus Aminicenantota bacterium | reverse complement strand
TTCTAGCTCGGGTGTACCGCAATCTGGAAAGAAAAAAAGAGAAAAAGGAAGAATTAGATAAGCCAATTATTCTGGTAGCCCACGAATTGCTACCTTCAGAAGCCGCTCACAACCTCAGCCGGAAAAAAGTCATGGGTATCGCTCTGGATATGGGCGGTAAAACTTCTCATGCGGCCATTCTGGCTCGCTCTCTGGGTATTCCGGCTGTGGTTGGCCTGCATGATGTCAGTTTGCGGGTGAAAAATGGGGATTTCTTGATTGTAGACGGCACGGGTGGAGAGGTGATTATCAACCCTATGCCCGCAGTGCGCCGGGAATTTCAGAGCAAAAAAGAAAAATATGAAGCCTATCAGCGTGAATTAAAAAAGATTGCCCGGCTGAAGCCAGAAACTCTGGATGGGGTTAGGTTCACTACTCTAGCCAACATTGAGCTTCCTGATGAAGTTCAGTTGGCTTTTTCTTATGGAGCGGAAGGAATTGGCCTGTTTCGTTCAGAATTTATCTATTTGCAGCGCCCGACCATGCCCTCAGAAGAAGACCATCTGGTCATTTACCAGCAGATGGCCCGGTCTACTTATCCAAGACCGGTGTATATCAGGACTATTGACATCGGAGGTGAAAAAAGCCTTCCTCACCTGAACATTGAGAAAGAACCCAACCCGGCTCTTGGTCTCAGAGCTATCAGGTTTTCTCTGAAAAACCGGGAATTTTTCAAAATTCAGCTCCGGGCTATTCTGAAAGCCAGTGTGAAGAAAAATGTTCGCCTGCTGGTGCCTATGATTACAGAGCTGGAAGAGGTGGTAGAAATAAAAAATATTCTGGAAGAGGTAAAGGCTGAACTTCGCTCGGCTAAAGTCCCCTTTGATGAAAACATTCCGGTGGGGGCCATGATTGAAGTGCCAGGGGCGGCGGAGTTGATTGAAGAGCTTATTCAGGAGCTTGATTTTGTCAGCATCGGCACAAACGACCTGATTCAGTATCATTTGGCCGTCGACCGGGGAAACGAATCGGTTTCTTACCTTTTTAAACCCCACCATCCGGCAGTGCTGCGGCTGTTAGCTAAGGTTATCAGAACCGTAAATCAGGCTGGTAAGGAAGTGGCCGTCTGTGGTGAGATGGCAGCTGATCCGTTGTCAGCTATTATTTTACTGGGTTTGGGTCTCCGGAATTTCAGTATGAACCCAATATTTATTCCCAAAGTAAAAAAAGCTCTGCGGGCCGTGGAAGCCAGAACGGCTGAAGAAGCGGTGGTAGAGGCTATTAAATTGAAAACGGCTACTGAAGTAGAAGAATTTATGATAGAAGCAATACTGAGAAAACATCCGGAAGCTTTTTTAATGAGTCAGATAACCGCCTAACCGGCGCAATGGCTTATTTAACCCGGCCATAAACGTCCTCTAACCGGACAATGTCATCTTCGCCGGAAGAGCCAAGCCAGAGCTCCATTATCCGCGCAGGTAAGGAGCCAATGTTTTTCAACCGGTGAGCGGTGCCGGCAGGGATGAATATTTCTTCTCCTGGCCTGGTCTGCCAGATTCGTTCGCCAAGGGTCATTTCCAGGCCCGGGTCAAGTACCACCCAGTATTCGCTTCTTTTCTGATGGTACTGCAAAGAAAGCATCTGACCGGGGTTAACCGTAATGATTTTCAGACTGGAAGCTAGCTGGTGTGGGTAAACGCGAAACTTACCCCAGGGCCGCTCTTCTTCGTAAATTAGTTTAAGAATAGATTCCTGAGTTAAATTTTCTTTCATGGCCATTTTTCTGTTTATTTTTTCTTATTTTTGCTCTGTCCAGATAGCCGATTCAGCCTAGATGAAAATTCTGGCTTGATTCAGCTCAGGGCTTAAAAAGGCACATCATCATCGGTGTCCGGCGTGTTAGCCGGAAAATCTTCCACTGGTTCGGCGAGGTCGGGAAATTCATCAGCCGGCAGCTGATCGCTGTAGTCGGCTTCCACCTGCTGTTCTGGTTGACCGGCCATCTTTTTACCTAGCGGCACCACGTTGATAGCTTCCACCTCAGTGGAATTTCTGCGATTGCCCTCCCGGTCTTCCCAGGAACGCCACCTCAGTTTTCCTTCTACCAGTATCTGCCTGCCCTGCTCCAGAAACTTTTCGCAGAATTCAGCCAGCTTGCCCCAGGCTACGACGCGATGGTATTCAGTCCGTTCAACAGTTTTTTTAGTCTCTTGGTAATAGAGCTGCTCGTTGGTGGCTACCTGGAAACGAGCCACCGGCCGGCCCGATTCAGGCAGGTACCTTATCTCAGGTTTTTTTACCAGATGCCCTATAAGAATCACCCGATTCAGACTATTTCTTTCTCTCATTTTTCCACCAGTTCTTTTATTTTTTGCTGGGCCAGGCGGCTTTCTTCCTGCGAAGGATATTTGCTGACCAGCAATTTAAAGGTAGCCAGCGCTTCTTCCTTTTTTCCCATATTGAGGAGACTCATGCCTTTTTTCAAGTAGGCAGGCGGTACCTTATCTCCGGAGGGGTAGTTCAACAAAAGCTCATTGAATGCTTCTATGGCCTCAATATATTTGCCCTGGCTGTAATAGGACTCGCCAATCCAATACAAAGCATTATCAGAAAGGGGAGTGTTCGGGTATTGTTGGAGAAAAAGCCTAAAACTCTCAATAGCCAGGTCAAAATTTCCCTTGAGGTAATCACCGTAAGCATTGTTGTACATTTCCTGCGCTGGAATAGTAACTACCTGAGGTGTTGCTGTATCTGATTTATGCTCTTCGGTTTTTTTACTTATAGATTTTCCTTTTTCATCTGCTCGGGGCTGTAAACCTAAATTTTCCAGCTGTTGCAAGCTTTCCTGCAAGCTGTTTAGCTGAAACTGGATTTCTTCCAGCCTACCTTGCAACCGCTGATATTGAAATGGCAAGTTACTGCGTAGCTCATTCTTGAAGTTGTTCTCTTCTGCCTGACTTTTTCTGACCAATTCTCCTAAAAGTTTTACTTGTTCTTTAATAACCTGCAGATCTCCGGTAACCTTTTTCATGGCCTCGGTCAGTTCTTGCACCTGAAGCTTCAGAGCCTGAATATCCTCGTACATAAGTTCGTAGACTTTTTTGTTTTGCTCAGAAGTAGTGCCTAATAAAAGTATATTAACTGATAGCAGAAGAAGGAAAACAACCGGATGTTTTTTATCTATTTTCAATTTATTTCTCAATTATTAAAAATTGAGCCCTTCTGTTTTTAGCCCAAGCTTCTTCATTATGGCGCGGGTCTAAGGGTTGACTCTTCCCGTAAGAAATAATTTTCATCCTTTCGGCTGTGATGCCCAAGGAAATAAGATATTCCATGGTGCTTTTAGCTCTTTTTTCACCCAGAGCTAGGTTGTATTCTTCGGTGCCTCTTTCGTCGCAGTGGCCTTCAATCAGAATCTTGACTGTGGGATGTTTTTTCAGCCATTCAGCATTCTTTTCCAGCACCGGCACGGCATCTGGCCTGATGTTGTATTTATCGAAGTCAAAGAAAATCATGGCCAGAGGTTTTTCCTGGTTGATTTCTTCCAGGGTTTTCTTCATGAAGATTTCTTCTTCACTGAGCTCGGGTTCTTTGACCGGTGGTTCTTCCACTTTTTCCACTTTAGGTTGTTCCTGAGCCTGCGGTGGCGGTGGTGGAACTTCCTTGGCTTTTTTCTTGCAGGAAGCGGTAAAGGAAATTACCAGTAGTAGCGAAAGAACAAGGGTGAGAATTTTTTTCATTATAAAACTACCTCCTTGTAGTTAAAAGTCCACTTTTTTGGGTCATTCAATTTATACAATTTAGCTTTTTTTATGTCAATAAAAAAAGCCCAATTCAATTTGTCCAGTTAGGTAATTTGTTTTCTCCAACGGAGGTCAGACATTTCAGGTTAGTTCCATCGTAATCTATGGAATAAATTTGGATGGTCCCAGACATATTGGAAGAAAAAATGATGTGCCTGCCATCCGGCGACCAGGAAGGTGATTCATTCCGGGCGTTTGATTCTGTTAACTTGGTGATTTTGTTGGTTTTCAGATTCAAAATATAGAGGTCAAAGAAATTGTTGACCCGGGAAACAAAAACAATTCTCTCGCCATCGGGAGACCAGACCGGAGAATCGAGATAATCTCCGCCGAAACTCACCTTGCGCACGTTCCCGCCTTCTGCATCCATGATATAAATCTGTGGCGTGCCTGTCCGGTCAGAAGTAAAAGCAATTTCCCGACCAGTTGGAGACCAAGAGGGCGCGGTGTCAATAGCTGAGTTAAAAGTAATTCTTCTTATGTTGCTACCATCAGCGTTGGCTACGTAAATTTCGGCGTTTCCATCGCGGGTAGAGCAAAAGGCTAGCTTTTTTCCGTCCGGTGAGAAAGCGCCAGAAAAATTAGTGCCTTTAGTAGAGACAGGAACCAGCTTGCCTTCATAAGGATAAAGAAGATAAAGGTCTGGATTACTAGCCCGGTAAGAAGTAAAAACAATAGCTCTCTGGTCTGGGGACCAGGCTGGCATGTAGTCACGCCATTTGTTGAAAGTCAGGCGAGTCTGGTTAGCCCCGTCATAATCCATCATGTAAAGTTCATCGTTGCCATCGCGGTTGGAGACAAAGACTATTTTGCTGGTGAAAAAGGGTTTTTCACCGTAGATTTTCATCAGCTCATCGGCCAGACGGTGAGCTACCAGGCGGTAAACAGAAGGCCCAGCCTGATATCTTTTGCCCAGGATTAATTTTTCGCTCTTCACGTCAAAGACCCGGGCTTCCAGCACTATTTTCCCTGCAGATTCTGTGATCTCGCCGACCACCAGAATTCTGGCCTGAATTGATTCCCAGTCCTTGAAAAAAATTTGTTTAGGATCCAGGGGGCGAATGTAGCTGAGATGTTCTTTGGGAATGAGGGTAAAGACCCGGCTGTATTTCAGGTCATCAGCCAATACTTGGTGGATGGTCTCCGCTGCTTCCCGGGCCATGGCCGAGGTGCTCTCAGCGACAAAAGGAGGCAGAGCAACAGAGATAGCCGGAACTCCTTCCCTAATAGTCAAGACAATCTCCTGCTGGGAAGACAGAAAATTTACTAAAGAAATTAAAAAGGTTAAAGTTAAGCAGACAATTAAGATTTTGTTTTTCATTTGTTCCGCTCAAAAATTAAATGTATAACCAGGTAGTCATTTTCATAATCTCTTGGCAAGGGAGGGAAAGGTGCTGCCAATTCAACAGCTCTTCTGGCTGTGAGGTCAAGAGCTGGCAGGTTAGAAGGTTGCTCTATCTTCAGGTCAGCAATCTGTCCATTGCGCAAAATTTTGAAATAAATCACAGCCTGATATTCGCCGGTAAAATCTATGTTATTAACTGCAGTAAACCAGTTAGAGGACACCCGATCGACGATGATCTGGAGATAATAGGTATAAGGGAAAGAAGAGGTGCCGAGCGGGTCGCCATAACCATAGCCAAACCCACCTCCGCCACTGCCTTCGCCCACACCTATCCTGAGCCCGGAGCCACCACCGCTGCCAGCACCGCTTCCTCCTGAGGCTTGTTCGGTAGATGAGGTTCCTTTCGAGGTAGTGCCGGGCAGAGGTGCAGAAATTTCTGTTTTCTTTGGCGGTTCTTTAGTTTTTGACCTTTTCTGCTTTTCCACCGGATGTCTTAATGAACTGCTGGCGGACTGACCGGCTTTCTGTGCCACAGTTAGTTCTTTCATGGTTTCTTTTTTAGAAGTGGCTGCTGGCTGACCCCCTTGTTCACCAGGGCTTCCTCCCTGTATTCTGCCGCTTCCCCCCGTGCCGCTACCTCCACCGCCTCCGCCAGGCAGGCCAACAAAGTTCAGGTTAACGTAATGAACCATACCTTTTCTGCTCGGGGTGGTTAAATAATTAGAAAAACCAACCAGGGCAAAAATGATAATGTGCAGGAATAAAGATAAAATCAGGGCCCTTTTAAAAGGTCTGCTACCGAGCAGAGAAGATTTCATCTGTCTGTCCGTTTCTTGGTTGCCGGCTTTTCTAGTGGCTCAGTCACCAGGCCAACAACCTCGATGCCGGATTTTTTAATAATATCCAGTACCTGAATGAGCTGGCCGTAGTTCAGGTTGCGGTCAGCCCGGAGGTAAACAATTTTCTTGGTTTTATTGAAAAAATATTCCTGGAGCCTGCGCTCCAGCAAGTTGATGTTGATCACGGATTCACCAAAATGAATGTAGCCGTCTGCTGTTATAGTCAGGGTCAGCCCTTCCTCGGCCGGCGCTGATTCGGTTTCAGCCTGAGGCAGGTTTATACCAATTCCAGATTGCATCATTGGTGCGGTGACCATAAAAATAATCAACAGCACCAGCATCACGTCCACCAGCGGGGTAACGTTTATCTCGGACATAGAAGTCCCCAGCCTTCTCCGTCCGTTGCCAGATGGCACAGGATTAAGATTAACTCCCATAGACCTTTTCCACGATGTTTAAAAATTCCAGGCTGAAATCATCCATCATAGTAATCAGCTCTTTGATTCGACCAAGGAAAAAGTTGTAGGCGATAACTGCGGGAATAGCAGCAAAAAGGCCGATGGCCGTTGCAATGAGGGCTTCGGCTATGCCAGGAGCTACGGTCACGAGGCTAGCCGAACGGACCACTCCAATTTTGTGGAAAGAGTCCATAATACCCCAGACCGTGCCAAAAAGACCGATAAAAGGTGTGACGCTTCCACAGGTGGCCAGAAAACTCATTAATTTTTCCAGACGGGTAATTTCCGCGTTGGAGGCTCGGAGTAAGGCACGGTTGATCATTTCCAGCCTATCCCTGTCTAAAGGACGCTGAGGCTGTGGGCTGGAACGTGTCAGATGAACTAGTTCCTTGAAGCCAGCTTGGAAAAGACCGGACAATGGACTCTGTCGGTATTTCCTAACAGCGTCATTTACTTCGCTGAGAGATTTACTGCGACGGAAAACATCCAAAAACTTTCTGGAGGAAACTTCCGCAGCCTTTATCGTTCTGTGCTTATAAATAATAATAGCCCAGGAAAAGACAGAGAAAAGGATTAGCACCAGAAGGATAAATTTAACAACGATGGTAGCCTGAGAAATTAAAGCGAATACATTCATAACTTTCTCAAGTTAACACACGACCTAGATGATGTCAATCATGGTACTGGCTTGACTGTTCAGGAGAAAAAGTCTTTAATTATTAGCTGAATATGAGGTCAACTTGAACAATTTTAAGAAGAAAATCATTCATCCGCCCCGATTGTTGGCCCTGAGTTTTCTAGTGGCCATAATAGCCGGGAGTCTGCTTCTACTTCTGCCCACTGCTACCAACAGCGGAAAAATAAAAATAATAGATGCGATTTTTACTGCTACCTCGGCAATTTGTGTAACCGGGCTGATAGTTGTTGATACTGCCACTTATTTTAGTTCTTTTGGACAGACCATCCTCATTATTTTAATTCAGCTGGGTGGCCTCGGGATAATGACTTTTTCCAGTTTTATCCTGGTTACAGCCGGACGAAGAGTGAGCCTGGCTGATAAGTTAGTGGTAGAGGGTTCATTTAGACCATCTGCTGTCTCGAGTTTTAAAGAGCTGGTCAGGGATGTTTTTGTTTTCACTTTTGGTTTTGAATTATTGGGGGCATTATTGTTGCTGGTCAGGTTCGGAAAGAAGTGGCCTTTTCCCCGGGCCCTGGCTCTTTCCGTTTTTCATTCCATCTCAGCTTTTTGCAATGCCGGGTTTTCTCTATTTTCTGAGAACTTGATGGGGTTCCGGGGAGATGTGCTGGTTAACCTGGTGATGATGTTTCTTATCGTGTTTGGTGGACTGGGATTTTTTGTGCTCCAGGAAATTAAGCTGGCTCTCAGGCACGCTTTTCGGGGGGATAGGGTTAAATTTTCTGTGCACACCAAGTTAGTGGGTTTGGTGACGGCTGGCGTGATAGTCGGAGGAGCAGTTTTGATTTTCCTGTCTGACTACAAGCTTGGATTAGCTGGATTACCCTGGAAAGAAAAGATACTAGTGCCGGTTTTCCATACCATTTCTGCCCGGACGGCTGGTTTCAACACCATTGACCTCAACCAATTATCTGCCGCTTCCGTTCTGATTCTTATTCTGGTCATGTTTATCGGAGCTTCACCCGGTTCCACCGGTGGCGGTGTGAAGACTACAACCTTCGGCGTTATTTTTGCTTTTATCAGGTCAAGGATTAAGGGGTATGAAGTTCCCAGCATTTTTTCCCGGGGGCTTAAAAACGAGGATATCATCAAAGCCTTTACCTTAATTTCTTTGGCGGTAAGCCTGATTTTTGCTGCCACTCTTGCTCTGCTGCTTATCCAGCCCGAGTTATCTATTAAGGCGGCGCTGTTTGAAGTAGTGTCAGCCATTGGCACGGTTGGGCTCTCGCTGGGTATAACCCCCCAGCTACATCCTCTAAGCAAACTGGTGCTGATAATCGTTATGTACACCGGACGTATCGGGCCTTTAACCATGCTTTATGCTTTTAGTCGTCTTAAACCAGCCGGAACCTACCAGTTTGTTGAAGAAAACATTATGGTAGGCTAAAATTACCTATGAATCCTGATTTTTTGCTTATCTAGGGGAGAAAAGAGATGAAGTTCGCAGTCATCGGACTTGGCAGTTTTGGCAGTTATTTAGCCAGGACACTTTATGAAAAGGGTCATGATGTCTTGGTTATAGATAAGGACAAGGACAAGATTGAGGAAGCCAAAGATTTTTCTACCCAGGCGGTATGGATGGACTCGGCAGATAAAGAAAGTCTCAAGGCCTTGGGTGTTCAGGACATGGACGTGGTAGTGGTAAGCCTGGGTCCAGAGATGGAGGCTTCCATCCTGACAGTGCTGTATCTTCATGAGCTGGGAGTTAATAAAATTTTAGCTAAGGCGTTAAGTGCTGACCACGGGAAGATTCTGGAGGCTATTGGTGCTACTGAAGTTATCTATCCAGAAAGAGATATGGCTATCAGGCTGGCTCAAAGGTTAAGTTCGCGTAATGTACTTGAGTATCTCCCTTTGGCAGAGAACATTAGCATCCAGGAAATTGTCCCTCCTGAAGCCTTTATCGGCAAGAAATTAAAAGACCTGAACCTGACCAATAGATACCGGGTTCAGGTAATTGCCGTAAGGCAGCTAGTGCCGGAAAAGTTGATCTTTGTCCCGGGCGCTGATTTTGTCATTAAAGATAGTGATGTACTAGTGGTCATGGGAGAGGAAAGTAATATCGCCAAATTATGTGCCGGTAAAAAGTAATTTTTGAATTATTTCTCTCGCCACTTGTTTGGCTTTTTCTCCTGTTTCTCTGACTGGCCCTACGCAAGATGGACAGCCTTCCTCACAGGGACAGGCATTGATGGTCTCCAGACATGCCTGAAGCAGAGTCTGGTGAAGCTCAAAAAGAGCTGGGCTCAGACCAATGCCACCAGGGAAATTATCATAAAGGAAAATATTCGGGGAAAAATCCGGGGTTAAGGCCTGTTGGAACCTTTCTGTGAAGGGCACCTTGCGGCTTGGCAGTTCTCGCGGCGGAATAGATTGGCCGGTCAGGTTGTCGCCTATAGCCACGCCCAGGTCATGAAGGTCACACATGAGGAATAGCGGGGCCACGTGATGCAACAGATAGGACAGACCGAAAAGTCCGTTGATTCGCTGCTCGGTGGTAAAAGGCAAAGTCTGGTAGATTTCTGCTGGAATGGTCAGCCAGAAACCGGTGGTGCTCATCTCATTCTGCGGGAGCTGCAGGTCTCCAGCTCCGACGTTTTCCATGGTGTGGAATTTAATCTTCTTAAACCCAACCACCTGTGTGGCCACGTGCACTTCGCCGTGAGAGGTCCAGCCTTGAGGTAAATCGCGGCGGCCAAAAACATCCAGAATTTTTACGTTGGTGTAATCTATGGCGTCGGTAAAATAATCAACGTCGGTTTTGCGGACGTAGGCTTTTCGTTCTTCGTAATCAAACTTTTCCACGAAATACTGTTCGCCTTCGCAGATGTAGATAGCCTTCGGATGGAGAGTGGTCAGTGCTGAAGAGAAATCTACTTCGGCAATCACCCGTGGTTTTTCGGTGATGTCCACCACCACGAAATTGTCCGAGCTGATACTGCGCAGGGAAATAGCATCAGCCGGGTAGGCTTCAGAAGTCCAGAACCATTTGTTCTGGGTGTGATGAAGCAGATGTTCTTCTTCCAGCACCTGGAGTATTTCACTTATTTCCAGCCGGCCGAATTTTTCTCCGTCTTCAAACGGTAGTTCAAAAGCCGCGCACTGGATATGGCTGACCAGAATGGAAAGGTTGTCCGGGTTGATTAGAGCCATTTCTGGCGGACTGGAAAAGAAATAATCGGGATGGTTGACGATAAACTGGTCGAGCGGTGAAGAAGAAGCTACCAGCACAGCGGCTGATTTGCCGGTTTTGCGTCCGGCTCTTCCGGCTCTCTGCCAAGTGCTGGCAATGGTACCCGGATAACCGGCTAGGACAGCTACATCAAGCGTGCCGATATCAATGCCCAGTTCTAGAGCGTTGGTGGAAACGACACCGAGTATTTTCCCTTCTCTCAGGCCTTTTTCTATTTCCCGGCGTTTGAGTGGCAGATAACCACCCCGGTAACCACGAATGAGTCCTTCGTCCTTCAGACTTTTTTCTATGTCTTCCTTTAAGTAAGTTACCAAAACTTCCGTCAATAGACGGCTCTGAGCAAAGACAATGGTCTGCAGGTTGTTCTTTAAAAATATGGTGGCCACTCTTCTGGTTTCGTTTATGTATGATCTTCTGACGCCTAGTTGCGGATTCACTACAGGAGGATTATAGAAGACGAAGTATTTTTCACCCCGGGGGGCGCCGTTCTGGTCTATTAACTCTACTGGTTCTTCAATCATTTTCTCTGCCATATCCACCGGGTTGGCAATGGTGGCGGTGGAAAGAATGAATTGTGGTTTGGAACCATAGAAGGCGGCTATTCTTTTTAGTCTTTTAATGACATTGGCCACATGGCTGCCAAATACTCCACGGTAGTTGTGCAGCTCATCTATAACCACATACTTAAGGTTTTCAAAAAGTTTTATCCATTTTGTATGGTGGGGTAGGATGCCGGTGTGCAGCATATCAGGGTTGGTGATGATGATGTGTCCCTGAGCCCTGATGGCTTTGCGGGCGTCCTGAGGTGTGTCGCCGTCATAGGTAAAAATCCGGATGTCTTCACCCAGAAGTTCTATGATTTCGTTGAGTTCAGACATCTGGTCCTGCGAAAGAGCTTTGGTGGGGAAAAGATAAATAGCCCGAGCGGAAGGTTCTTTTAATATGCGGTCAAGTACCGGTAGGTTGTAACAGAGTGTTTTTCCAGAAGCAGTGGGGGTAACTACTACCACATTTTTTCCCTGATTAATTTTCTCCCAGGCCTGCCGCTGATGGGAAAAAAGCGAGGCAAACCCTTTTTTCTTCAGCGCCTCCACCAGAGCTGGGTGCACAGCCTCCGGGTAGTCGACAAAAAGACCAGTCTGAGGCGGAAGGTATTTTATGCTAGTAATACTTCCATAAGGCTCAGCCATCCGGCGCAGCTGGTTGATGGCGGTGACCAGTTTTTCTTCTTTTTCAAAGGTATCCATGGGGATATTTATTATAAATCATAAGGTAATTTTAGGGAATGTTTTTTATCGCCCGCAGCCGAAAACAGAGATGAACGTGCTAAAATATAAACATGCTGCAGGAAATCAGAGTAAGAAAAGCGGCTCAGCACAACCTGAAGAAGATAGATGTAAGTTTGCCCCGCAACAGGCTGGTGATCATCACCGGGCCAAGTGGCTCCGGAAAGTCTTCTCTGGCTTTTGACACTATTTTTGCTGAGGGGCAGAGAAGGTACCTGGAATGCCTTTCAGCTTATGCCCGACAATTTCTGGAACAGCTGGAAAAACCTGAAGTTGAATCTATTGAAGGACTATCGCCAGCCATATCTGTTGACCAGAAGACCATCAGCTACAATCCCCGTTCCACCGTAGGCACTATAACAGAAATATATGATTTTCTGCGCTTGCTCTATGCTCGCGTCGGGACGATTTTCTGCCCGGAGTGCCAAGTGGAAGTCAGAGCCAGTTCCGAAGATCAGATTATTCAGCAGGTAAAAGCTCGGCTTTCTGGCCAGAAGGTAAGAGTTCTGGCTCCGGTGGTTAGAGGTCGGAAAGGCGAATATCGGGATTTGCTGGAAAAATTCCGCAAAAAAGGTTTTTTGCGGGCCAGAGTTGATGGCCACTGGTATGAGCTGGAAGAGAAAATCATCTTGGATAAAAACAAAAAGCACAACCTGGAAATCCTGGTAGACGAAATCAGGCTTAATAATGATAGTTCCTGGAGCAGGTTCCAGGAGGCACTCAGAAAAAGCTTGGAGATGGCGGACGGCGGGTTGTTGCTTATTGATCAGAATGAGGCCGAACATTATTTTTCCAGCAAGCTGAGCTGTCCGGTCTGCGGGAGGAGTTTTCAGCCGCTAGAGCCGAGGAATTTTTCCTTTAACAGCCCTTACGGAGCCTGTGAGCGCTGCAACGGATTGGGCTATCTCACCACCTCCAATGAGTGGGGAGAACTTGAACTCACTGATGATTTGTGTCCGCTCTGCCATGGGCAGAGGTTGAAGAAAGATAGCTTGGCCGTCAGGATTGCTGGCCTTAATATCTACGAGTTATCCTCTTTAAATGTTGAACAGATGCAAAAAAAGCTGGCCGGCCTGGAATTTCCGGGCCAGAAAAAAGTAATTGCCGAGAAAATTTTAAAAGAAATAAGAGAACGGCTGGAAGTCATGAGGGAACTCGGTCTCTCCTACCTTGATTTAAACCGGACTGGGGCTTCTCTCTCTGGGGGGGAAGCGCAAAGAATCAGGCTGGCCGCTCAGGTAGGAGCTAAACTGCGGGGGATTCTCTATGTCCTGGATGAACCGACCATTGGACTCCACCAGCGTGATAACGGAAGGCTTATCGCACTCTTGCGGCAGTTGAGGGATGCAGGAAATTCCATAATTGTGGTAGAACATGATGAACAGACCATTAGATCAGCGGATTTTCTGGTTGACCTTGGTCCGGGCGCAGGTGAGAGGGGTGGGTACGTGGTGGCCCACGGCCCGCTGCAAGAGGTTTTAAAGTACAGCCATTCGCTGACTGCCCAGTATTTGAGAGGGGAAAAACGAATTCCCGTGCCAGCCCGCAGACGAGAACCCAGGGGTTGGCTGGTCATAAGAGGAGCAAAAGAGCATAACCTTAAGAACATAGATGTCAGAATCCCGCTGGGTGTGATGGTGGCCATTACCGGTGTCTCCGGTTCAGGCAAAAGTACTCTTGTCTATGACATTCTCTACCGGGCTCTTCTGAAAAAGTTCTACCGGGCTAAAGTTCATCCCGGTCAGCACGACGGACTGGAAGGATTGGAACTGATTGACAAGGTGGTTTCTGTTGACCAGAAACCGATTGGAAGAACTCCGCGGTCAAACCCAGCTACCTACACGCAGATTTTTACTCATCTGCGTGAGCTGATGGCCATGACCCCTGAAGCCCGGCGGCGTGGTTACTCCCCGGGCCGTTTCAGCTTTAACCTGGCCGGCGGCCGCTGTGAGGAATGTGAAGGCGCGGGGGTGAAGAAAATAGAGATGCATTTTCTGCCAGATGTTTTCGTCACCTGTGACCGTTGTCACGGTACCCGCTACAACAAGGAAACACTGGCTGTCACTTACAAAGGTAAAAACATTGCCGAATACCTGAACCTGACGGTTGATGAGGCTTATGAGTTGCTCAAAGCCCATCCGGTTTTAAAAAGAAAGCTGGAGCTTCTGCAGAAAGTGGGACTCGGCTATCTGCGGCTGGGACAGCCTGCTCCCACGCTTTCTGGTGGGGAAGCGCAGAGGATAAAGTTAACCAGAGAGTTAAGCCGTCGCGACACAGGGAAAACTCTTTATCTGCTGGATGAGCCGACTACTGGCTTGCACTTTGATGATGTAAACAAACTATTGCTGGTGCTGGAGAAGCTGGTGGACATGGGGAATACGGTGCTCATCATTGAGCATAACCTTGAAGTTATTAAATTTTGCGATTACATTATTGACCTGGGCCCGGAAGGTGGGGAAGAAGGCGGGCAGGTGGTAGCTGAAGGCACGCCGGAAGAAGTAGCCCGGGTAGAGGATTCCTACACCGGCCGCTACCTAAGGCAGGTTCTGGAGTTTAAATAACCAAAAGGCTAAAGGAAAAGGAATTAGAATGAGTTTTAGTGATATCGTAGGTAACGAACAGATAAAAAAGACACTTCAACTGTCATTGAGCAAGAAACGTCTGCCCAATTCCCTTCTTTTCGCCGGACCGCCGGGCGTGGGTAAATTTCAGATGGCTTTAACTGTGGCTCAAGCGCTTAATTGTTCGGAGATGGCTGATGACGCTTGCGGCCGCTGCGATTCCTGTCAGCGGGTTAGCCGCAACCAGCATCCAAACGTTAAGATTGTGCAGCGAGAGAAAAACAGAGAACAGATTGTCAAGGAGCAGGTGGATGAAATCAACTACCTGTCCAGGATGAGGCCATGGCAGCAGGGCAAGTTAGTGTTCATCATCAATGAGGCCGAAAGGATGAATGAGACAGTGGCTAACTCACTGCTTAAAACCCTGGAGGAGCCCAGTTCTTACATTTATTTCATCCTGATTACTGAAGACCTCCAGATGATTCTGCCAACCATCCGTTCCAGATGCCAAGTCTTGAGATTTCAGTCCATAAGTGAAGAAGATATAACCAAAGCTCTGATAGCCAGGGGAGTACCGGAAGACCGGGCGGCCCTAATAGCTGCCACCTGTGATGGAAATTTAGAGAAAGCCAGCGAGATTCAGTGGGAAGAATTTAAGGCTCAGCGAGACCGGGCGTGGCAGCTTTTTCTGGGTGGGGTGGAGAAATCTCAGGCTGAATCTTTAATGAGCCTGGTTTCAGGTCGTTCACGAAAGGATTTTCTTGATGAATACCGCGAAATCCTTTCATTCTTTTCGGTCTTTTTCAGGGATATTCTGGCGCTTCACGAGAAAAAGGATGGGCTGTTGCTTAATCCGGATTTGAAAGTGGGGCTGAATAACCTGGCGGTTAGAATAGGAGCAAGCAAAGCTGTAGCCGGTGTTAAGTTTATGGAAGATTTGCTACTGAGCTTAAAGAAAAACCCAAATTTAGCTATAATAAACAGTGAGCTTATCATTTTTCTTAGGGAAATTAGCTATGGCTGATGTAGTGCTGGTGCTTTCTGAATCAACAGGCAAGGTGGTTAGAGCTATTAAAGGTGAGGAACCACTAGAGATAGGAGATTACTGCCTGATTGAATCTGAGTACGGCGGGGACCTAGCCATGGTTATTGATACTTCCAGCGAGGTTGTTCATTGCCCTAAAGTCGCTCGGAATGCCGTTAAGGTCATCCGCAAAGCAACGGATGACGACATCAAGAAATTTCAGTGGCTAAGAGAAAAGGAGAAAAAAGCATTTGCCTTCTGCCTGGAAAGAATCAAAGCCAGGAATCTGCCGATGAAGCTGGTATCGGTGCGCTATTTTTTCAACGAAAAGAAAGGCATTTTTTATTACACAGCTGATGGCCGCATAGATTTTCGACAGCTGGTTAAGGACCTGGCTAAAGAACTACGCATGAGAATTGAGATGAGGCAGATAGGTGTACGAGATGAAGCCAAGCTGGTTGGCGGTCTGGGAGTTTGCGGTCGTCCTCTTTGCTGCTTTTCTTTTATCAGGAATTTTGAGCCCATCACCATCCAGAAAGCAAGAAAGCAGCAGATAGTCATCAACCCCACCAAGATTTCCGGCTTGTGCGGAAGATTGATGTGCTGTCTGGCTTTTGAAGAAGAAAGTAAAGGACGGTATTATATAGAAGAATTAGATTCTAATTTAATAGAAGATTAATTCCTGCCAGATTGAGGGGAGAGCCCTCACCTCTCTGCGATTTTAAATTGAACTTTGCTGGAGACTGCGATTAAAGTTCCGTCAGGGGAGAAAGCCTTAACTTGCCAGGAGTATTTCTCACCCGGGACCATCTTAGCTCTAACTTCCTCGGGCAGAATGATTCTGTTTTCCTTGGTGGTTGCTTTCCAGAGCAGTTCGTGGTTGTAGATAGAAACCTGGTATTCAACGTTTTCTCCCAGCTTTTTCCACTCAAAAGAAGCTGGAACCTGACCCATATCTATAACCGGAGAGATAAGGGTGATAGAAGAACCGCGCACGGTTTCTTCATCAGTCAGGAAGAAATTGGGTGCCGGAATCTGTTGCCGTGGGACCAGAGCAAAAACAACTACCAGCAGCAAAACAGCGGTTACGCCGGCTAAAGCCAGCTGTCTGGGTGTGAACATGGCTGCTACCTCGGTTTTGAGCCTGGAGAAGAGAGATTCTCTGGCTGCGTTTTCCTGGATAAGTATTTCAGGATGATTCTTGATAGTTATGATTATCAGGTCTCTTTCCTGCAGTTTTTCAAAGCAGGATGGGCAATTAAAATAATGCTCCTCAAAAGCTTCTCTATCCCCCTGTCCCAACCTGTTAAGCAGGTACCCATCAATCATGTCTTCAAACTTGCATTTGCTCATTGATCCGCCTTCCCTTTTATCCACAATTTTAGTCGTGGAAACCTGCCAAAAATGGAATTTTTTCATAATTTTATTTCTTTTCTAATAAGCTTCAGAGCGTAGTTAACCAGCTCGCTGACCTTGCGGGAGGATATCCCTAATCTTTGGGCTACTTCCTCTCTAGTAAGTTCTTGATAATAATAAAGATAAAGAACCTGGCGGTATTTTGGCTTCAGCCGGCGAATGGCTTCTTTTATTTTTTGGCTGGCTTCCACAGTTTCCAGGGTCTCCTGTGGGTCTGGGTAAGCCTGAGGCACGGGTGCGTATTTCATAACTCTAGTCTTCTCCCTGATGTAATCTACGATGCGGCGAGAAGTGATGGTGTAGATGAAGGTTCCCAGAGACGATTCTCCGCGGAATTCCCCGCTTTTGATTTTTTCCAGTACCTGGGAAATGATTTCGGAGACCAGGTCTTCAGCTTCCGGGTTCTGGGCACCAAGAGCTTTCCTGACTCTGAAGGTAATTATGGGCCGGTATCTGGTGATGAGTTCCTGAACGTCTTCTTCTTTCTTTTTAGCATTCATAACCAAGACCTGATTATTATGCCATTAAAATAACACAGATAATAAAAGCATTCAATTTTTTCTTTCAACTTTCGACTAACCTATTGTGGGAAAGGAAGTGAGGCCTGCTTTGACCAGCGCAGAAAAACCAATTGCAGCTAGAACTTTTATAAAATTTGAAGCTTTCTACGATTACCTTGAACACCTGCTCAGAGATGATGGCTATGTTCTGGTGGAGACCTGCCCTCTGCTTGATGAGGACAGGCAGAAGAAAGAGTGTTCCTATGAAGAATTAAAAAATACTCTCACCAAGGATAGGTGGTGATGAAGCAGGATAAAAGCAAACGAAATCAGGCTCGTGATGGACTTAAAGTCTATGCCAGAGAGGAAGAATCAATCAGGTTTACCCATCAGAAGATCAAGATATTTGACCTGGACTGGTTGCGTCTTAACTGGAACATCGATGCCTCTCCTTCTTCGCTTCTTATTTCCTACGAGCGTTATCTTCCAGAAGCTTATAGTAAAATCGAGGCCTATCTAAAAGCCAGCCGTATTCTAGAAAGGCTAGAAGATGTCGTGCAAGGTGATAACCTGGGGGATGACCCTCAGTTTAAAAGGCTTTTCCGGGCCAGAAAGTTTTTCAATTCCGAACTCATCTATTTTCTGGCCTCCACGGATAGCAGTGAAGAGAACCTCGGTCATTCTCGCTTTGTAGCTGCCTACACCGTTTATCTGGCGAAGGCTGCGGGCATAAACAACCGAAGGTACTTGGTTGATATTGAGCGCGGCGCGCTTCTCCATGACCTGGGGAAGATCGGCATTCCAGAAACTATTCTGCAGAAAGATGGGCCTCTGACTTCCAAAGAAATGGAAATCATAAAGTACCACCCACTTATTGGTTTTGCCATGATTGAAGAGTTTAGCTTCTTGCAGGGTGCAGCGGAAATCGTGCTTTTCCACCACGAAAGATACGACGGTTCTGGCTACCCCTTTGGCCTGGAGGGAGCAGAAATTCCTCTGAGTGCCAGAATTTTTGCCCTGGCGGATACGCTTGATGCCATTACTTCCAACCGTCCTTATCGTCAGGGTCGCAGCTTTGTCGAAGCCCTGCAGGAAATTGAAAAGTGCCGAGGTTCACAGTTTGACCCCGAACTGGTTGATATTATGCTGAATCTGCCGGTAGAAAAATGGCAAAAAATAAAAGAAAAAGTACTGGCCTCTCTAAAACTGCCGATAATTCATTGAGAAGCATATCTTTTCGCAGTTGTTTCCCAACCTTCTTTATAATAAGAGAAATACTACT
>JACIYK010000259.1 GCA_014359965.1 Candidatus Aminicenantota bacterium | reverse complement strand
GGTGCTAAATAATTCTGCTGAAATTGAAAAATGAAAAATAAATCAGGATAAGATAAATTTCACCCGTGCTGCTATTATCCGTTTTTTCTGCTCTGCCAAAACTCAGTGGAAATGTTTTTTCTTTGCTTAAGATAGACCTCTGGCTCAGTCATTATTCAAAAAAGAACGGTTTCGGAGCTCTCTACCAGCGGTAAACTATTGAAGCCCAGGTGAAACCAGCTCCAAAAGCCACCATAACAATAATATTGCCTTTCTTAAGCTTCCCGGATTCAGCCAGCTCATAGAGCGCCACCGGTATAGTAGCTACGGACATATTTCCGTATCTGTCAACGTTAACTACAACCTTCTCCGGGCTTAGATTCAATCTTTCTCTGGTGGCATCAATAATTCTGAAGTTGGCCTGATGGGGGATGAGGTAATCTACCTGCGCTTTATCCAGACCAGCTCGCTCTAAACCTTCCAAAGCTGCTTCTCCCATCCTTTTGACTGCATGCTTGAAGACTTCATTACCCTTCATGTATATATAATGCATTTTATCCCGCAGGGTTTCCTCGCTGGTCGGATGCAACGTTCCACCACCTGGTAGCATCAAGAGCTCACCCAGCGAACCCTCAGCACCCCAGAAATGAGAAAGCATTCCAGATTCATCCTCGCTTTTTTCTAGAATCAGGGCTCCGGCTCCGTCACCAAAAAGCACGCAGGTAGAGCGGTCTTCCCAGTTAGTGACTTTGGACAGAATATCCACCCCGATTAAAAGAACTCTGTTAAGAGAGCCGCTCAAAATAAGTCCCTCGGCCACTATCATTCCATAAAGCAAACCAGTACACCCAGCCTGAAGGTCAAAAGCCGGAATCTCACTTACTCCCAGTTTCTTTTGAATCCAGCAGGCTGTGGAAGGAAAGATAGTGTCCGGGGTGTTGGTAGCCACCAGAATCAAATCAACATCCTGAGGCTGCAGACCACCCTTTTCCAGAGCTTCCCGGGCAGCGACCACGCCGAGGTCAGAAGTCACTTCATCTTCGCGGGCTATTCTTCTTTCCTTAATGCCAGTTCTGGTAGTGATCCATTCGTCAGAAGTTTCTACCATTTTTTCTAAGTCAGCGTTGGTCAGAATTTTCTCCGGGAGATAAATCCCCATGCTCCTGATTTTAATTTTGTTTTCCTTCTTAGCCATGTCATCACCTTCTCGTTGCCAGATATGATACTAATTTCAGGTTCAAAAATAAAGTCGGTGGTGATAAAATTCGGATGTCCATGAACTACGGAAGTCAAGTCCGGGTTTTATTTATTTTTTTTATCACCTACCTGCTATTTATCCCCAATGAACTCAAGGCTCAATTATCTCCCGAACAATACCTGGAAGAATCTCCCCTTGGTTCCTGGAATAACTTCGGAGCAGATTCAGCCCCTTCCCTCGGAGCCGGCTTAAGGCAGATTGTTCTACTTAATTCTGGTGCCTCACTGCTTGGTAACCCGGCGGCGCTGGCCGCTGGCTCATCCGGGTCGGTTCTGGATTTTAGCTTCAGATTCCAGCAAGCCCGGCTTTACAAATTCTGGATGGTTAATACTGGAGTCTTGTCCACCACTGGTAACCTTAACTGTCTGACGGCAGGTCTCAGCTACGCCGGTTTCTCCAGCCGGATTAAGGGCTGGACTCTGGCTGGAGCCTATGCCCAAACTGAAAACTACAGCCGTCCCAAAATTGATTACTCCTTGACCAGGAATGGACTGCTGTATGAACAGCTACTCCTTTCTCAGACGGGCCGGCAGGAAGTCTACGCGGTGGGCCTGGCTCGTTCGCTTGGCTGCCGGTTATCATTTGGCCTTACCCTGGCCGTGCTAAACGGATACCTCAGGAGAAATTTTGAGGAAATCCTCTGGGTGGAGAAAGTCAACTTGAAAGATGTCAGAAACCAGAAGATAAGGGGGAGGTACCTGGTTTTTGGTCTTCTCTACCAGTTTAACGAGAAATTGGCTCTGGGCTGGAGCCTTATTCCCCCCTACACCCGTAAATTTCAGGGCACCAGTCTTTCCGCCTTTTATTCAGAGGAAACTCAGGTGGAAATTCCGGGCGCTGGAAACGACCGAGTCCGTATGCCTCTAATTACCGGGCTGGGTGCTTTTTATAAAATTTCAGCGGCTCTTGATATCTCAGCCGAAGCCATTTATTTCGGCTGGAAGTCTTATACTTTTAATTATTTTGGCGAAACACTGGAAAGAAATTTTAAAAACATCCTCAGACTCAGCTCTGGCCTGAGTTATAAATCAACCTTCAGGTTTCTCAGAAAACAATGGGAAGCTCCTTATTATGCAGGAATCATGATAGACCCTCAACCGATGACCGATGTCCGCTCCACTTACTACTATCTCACCTTCGGTAGCGGGATGGGCAACGCTGATTTTCTCTTAATTCTTTCTACCGCCATCGGGCTGGAAAAGGGTTCGGGGCATAATCTAACCAATCAAAAAGTATGCCTTTCACTCCAGCTCAGGCCAGCTCTCCTGAATAAATTTATTGGTTGCCGGAAGCAAAAATGAGTACCAGAAAGAAAGCTTCTCTGAGCTTAAGTTTTCGCTTTATTCTTCTGTTTATTTTACTTTTAGCCGCCACCTCTTTTTTCCGGCCGGCTGAAGCCCAGAATCCCAAGCGGGAAATAATAAGCCTCCCTCATCGCCTCTCAGCTGAAATCATCAACAAGTGGGAGCTTGACCCGCTGCTGGAACAACGTGGCCGCAGCTATTTTCTGATAAGCAGTGA
>JACIYK010000258.1 GCA_014359965.1 Candidatus Aminicenantota bacterium | reverse complement strand
TCTCTTAATCTTATGATCTGAAAAAATTAGTTTTTGAAAGGGTTTGATTTTTGGGGCTGTTTTGTTTGGCTCTAATAATGTAATAAGTCAAGGTAGACGTCAGAGTTATCAGTAATTGCAGAATTAATAAATTCAAGTCTAAAGCAATTGTTTTATGGATGATTTAAACAGGTTTTTGATGAAGAAAATAGTGAATATAGATTGTATCTCCGGTTTTTCCAATTATTACAGGCTCTTGAAAACAAGTTAAAAATAAGGTAAACGAGTAGTGTGTCTCCCGTTTTAAGCAAAAAACATTTGCCTGACCTGATGGAAATAATCCGGAAGGCTGGAAAAGGGGTCCTGTTAGTTTATGCCCGTATGGAAAAAGACTGGGGGGTGCAGCTTAAAGATGACCAGACTCCAATTACCGAAGCCGATCGCATCTCCAACCGGATCATAACCGAGGGTCTTAAGCAGCTCTTTCCCGATATTCCCATTATTTCCGAAGAAAACAAACAGATTCCCTATGAAATACGCCGCCAGTACGAATACTTCTGGTTGCTCGATCCGCTTGATGGAACCAAAGAGTTCATCAAAAAAAACGGGGAGTTTACCATCAATTTAGCCCTTATCAACCGCACCCAGGCGGTAGCCGGCTTTATCTCTGTCCCCTGCAAAGGGCTGATTTATTATGCTGTTAAAGGCGAGGGAGCCTACAGGATTCAGGTTAAAAGCAAAGCAGAAAGAAAAGTGAATAAGCCGATAGGTGAGAGCCCGGAAAAGAGTAGTTCAGTCAGTAAAGACGCTGAAGCCAGCAAAAATGAAGAAGAAATTAGTGTTACCAGGCTGAAAGTGGCTGAATTTTCCCCGGAAGAACCAGGTCTGACGGTAGTTGCTTCCCGCTCACATTTTGATTCTGAGACCAAAAGATTTATTGAGCAGTTAAACAACCCCCGGCTGATTTCAGTCGGGAGTTCCCTTAAGTTTATGCTTCTGGCTGAAGGCCAGGCCCATCTTTACCCGCGCCTCAGCCGCACCATGGAGTGGGACACAGCCGCTGGCCAGGCCATCCTGGAAGAAGCTGGCGGTCAGGTCGTAGAATTTTCCACTCGCTGTCCTCTGTCCTACAACAAAGAATCTCTGGTTAACCCGCCCTTTCTGGCCACCGGCAAAATATTAAATTATGAGAAAAAAGTTTGGTAAGCACTCGTCTTGTATTGATGATGGGTGGAGCTGAGGTTATAATTAGTTAAAATGAAAATAGAAACATATCGAGACTTCCTAAAAATCGATAATTTTGAAAATATTAAAAAAGTATTTTTTGACACGCTTATTGAAACTAATCACGACCCTAAGTTTTTCGTAGATTGGGTAAAGGTAAAGGCTAATGTAGAAAAGTATAAAGTTGAGTTAAGTATATTGAATAGCTTGATCAGGCATAGAGAGTTTGATAAAGCCCTAAGGGATATTCTTGTCCGCTATCCTGAGGTTTTACCCTGTTTACCATTGCTCATAGCGGTGAGAGAGCAGCATCTCAAATTAATAGATGATTTTTCGAGCTCGAGGGTTAGAATAGAAGATTATAATTTTGCCCCCAGGAAACTAACTGAAACTGAAATAAGTAAAATAATCAAATTTGTAGATCAAACAGGACTTAAACATTTTTTCTTAAATCTTTCTGCTGCCAGCCTTCAAGATTATCTTACGGGCATAGAAGTTGGCCTCGATACAAATGCCAGGAAAAATCGAAGTGGAAAGGTAATGGAATTTCTTATTGAGAACCTTATACGAAAATTCTGGAATCAATTGAAAATTAGAGACTTCATTAAGCAGAAAGAATTCAATGTACTAGAAAGAGTAGGAATAAGTGTTCCTAAGGAATTGAAACACAGAAAAGCTGATTTTATTCTGATAAAAGAACCAGCTAAGGTCATAAATATAGAAGCAAATTTCTATAATGTCACAGGCTCCAAGCCTCAAGAAATTGTTGATTCATATATAAATAGGCAAGAGGAATTGAAAAAGGCTGGATTTTATTTGGATTACCGATGGCTATGCTTGGAAAAATGGCCAAAATCAGCTAAACAAAGCTTTTGATAAAATTGATTATCTTCTCAATACTAAATTTGTCAGAGATGGTATGCTTATGAAAATAATAGAAGAAATTTAGTAAGATGCCTAAAATTAGAGAAACATTTAAATCAGAGACAGAACTTCAACAGGCTATTCTTAGGGAAAAAGCTAGGGGCACACCGGATGTAGAAATAGGAGAAAAGTATGGTGTTTCCTATAAATACATAGAAAAAGTAATAACTCGGGCTAAAGGAATAAACATAAGTAACCTAAATGTCAAAAAGCGGATAAGGTATTTGGAGCCTAGAAATTTTGAGCTTGAAACTACTTCAGTTTGGAGTTTTCGACAGAGGGGGGATTGGGCGACACATAGCGGCGAATATCGAGGAAATTTTTCCCCTTACATTCCAAGAAACGTAATCCTGAGATATTCCAGGCCCGGGGAGCTCGTGCTCGACATGTTTTGTGGAGCGGGCACTACAGCTATAGAAGCAAAGTTGCTCGGACGGAGATGCATAGCTATTGACATCAACGAGAAAGCTATTGAATTAGCTAAAGAGAATGTTAATTTTGATATGAATCTTCTTCCTTTTCCGGATAAAGGGCAGACGGAATTTTTTGAGCCTAAGTTATTAGTTAAAGATGCGCGAGATCTTTCCTGGCTGCCAGACGAATCAGTTGACCTTATTTGTACTCATCCTCCATACGCGAACATAA
>JACIYK010000257.1 GCA_014359965.1 Candidatus Aminicenantota bacterium | reverse complement strand
AGGAGAAGGTAGGCAGAAATATGCAGAGGCAAGTCATATGCGTGAAGCTTACGTCAATATTATGTTCGTATGATAAATTTTTATTGCTGAGGAGTCAGACCAGGCAGTTGATTGACTAAGCGAATAGAAAAAGAAAAAAAATTAGTAAAATTTTTCTATGAGTAAATCAGTGCAGAGGTAAAATTAATCAAGGAAATATAAAAACAGAATAAAGAAGCCTGGGCGAAATAAAAGCCAAAATGGAAGCAAAGTGAAAACTAATGATAAAAAAATGGAAAATTAATTAGAATGGAAAATAAAATAAAGCATATTATGGAATTAAATTAATTAGGTATAAACAGACTTAATGAATTAAATGAAGAAAAAATAAAGGAAGAAAAATGAAAGAAAAAACAGGAAGATCAAGTTGGCAGCGCAGACAAAAAAAGCCGGGCTGGATAATCTGGCTCTGGGCGGCCGGGCTTTTGCTTTTTTTCGGGCTGGTGGCTGTGCCGCCGAGCCAGGCCCAGGCAGGTCATCTTGCTCCGCAGTTTGGTTTTGAGGGCTATGGGGGGTCTAATCAGCTGACTATTTTCAGTCCCTGGGTAGGGGCCAGGTTAGGTCTGGCCAGAAATGCTTCTTTTATTCTGCGCGCTCATTACAGCCGCTTTGGTTATGAATACTGGGGAAGTGATGGTCTAGGCGGACAGGTTAAAAAAGACCTGAGAGCAGATATCGGCCGGATGTCGGGGGCTTTTTATCTTGAAGGCAAACGTTTGACCGGTTATGTGAGTTTTGCCTACCTGATTGGCTCAAGAAATTATAACGGCTTTTTTCTGGACAGCGGGCTGGAATGGAAGATTTCTTCCCGGGCTTCGGCGCTGGTCTCGGTGTATGGGATAAGGGAAAAATCTAATTTGTGGCATCCGGAAGAACCGCTGCGATGGATAAATACCTATTCTCTGAGGCTGGGGACCAGAGTCTGGATTTTCCCGCAGCTGGCTGTGAACCCCAATGTTTATCTCATAAGGAATTCAGAGAAGGTGAAATCTTCGGCCTATTCGGTGGGGCTAGTCTACACACCGCAGTGGTGGTTGGCTGTGACCGCTTATTATTTTCGCTATGGTGAAGCTGCCTTT
Organism: Candidatus Aminicenantota bacterium; assembly: GCA_014359965.1. GTDB lineage: Bacteria > Acidobacteriota > Aminicenantia > Aminicenantales > Saccharicenantaceae > Saccharicenans. The sequence continues at coordinate 1,660 of JACIYK010000257.1, read as the reverse complement.
TACGTCTTCCACGGTAATTACCTCAGCTTCGGCGTTAATTTTTATTTTTAATTTATTTGTAAACGGCCACATCTAAGAAGCCTTCCTTTCTTTAATGCTATAATTAAGCCATGGTACAGGAAAAAAGAGTGCTGGTCGGGATGAGCGGCGGGGTGGACTCGTCTGTGGCCGCGCTTTTGCTGAAGAGGGCGGGCTATGAGGTAATTGGCGTGACCATGAAGGTAACTCCGGCTGACAAAGTGGCACCGGTTTACGATAATTCTATTTCGACACCGACCGAGCTTTCAGAAAAAACGGAAAAACAAGCAAACGAAAATAAAAATTTGCAAACCGCTCAAAGTCAAAAAGAGCCTCTGGCGAGGGAAAATGTTTTGGATAAAAAAGTTAAAGCTGAGAGCAGGGCTAATGAGAAGACCGGGGCTAAGGCAGGGGCTAAGGCCGGGCAAACAGTTCTAACTTCTGAGGCCCTAAACTCTTCTAGGGCCACGGGCTCTGGCCGTGGCCAGGCAGGAGATACTTCTCATACTTCCCCGGCAGCCAGACCGAGTTTTAACCAGCTTTCCCACGAGGGACGGAGGCTGGCCTGTTTTGGCGATGATGAAGAGGAAGAGATAAGAGAAGCTGAGGCCGTGGCCAGGCACATTGGCATTCCATTTTATGTGGTGGACCTCAGCCGGGAATACGAGGAGCGCATCCTGAGTTATTTTAAAAACGAGTATGCCCGCGGCCGAACGCCCAATCCCTGCGTCAGGTGCAACGCAGAAATCAAGTTCGGGCTGCTGCTTGAGGCCTGCCGGAAGCTGGGCGTTGATTATGATTATTTTGCCACTGGCCATTACGCCAGGGTGAGGTATGAGGAAGCTGCTGGCCGCTGGTGGTTGCTCAAGGGGCTTGACTTGAGCAAGGACCAGTCCTATTTTCTGTCCTTGTTGAGTCAGGAGCAGCTCAGCCGGGCGCTTTTCCCGCTTGGCGAGTTGAGAAAAAGCCAGGTGCGGGAAATAGCGCGTGAGGCGGGCCTTCCAGTAAGCGAAAAAGAAGAAAGCCAGGATTTTTACGCTGGCGATTACCGCGAGCTGCTTGGGCCAGGCAAGCCTGGCTACATTAAGGACCTGAGCGGCCGGGTGCTGGGAAGGCATAATGGCATCGAGAACTTTACCATTGGTCAGCGCCGGGGGCTGGGAGTCAGCAGCACAGGGCGGCTTTATGTGGTTAAAATTGAGCCGGAAACCGGTACCGTATACGTGGGCGAGGAAAAGGATTTGCTGACACAGCGCTTCCGGGTTGAGAGAGTGAACTGGATTGCCTGGGTGCCAGAAGCGGGTGAAGAGCTCGAGGCTACGGTCAGGGTACGTTATAAATCGCCGGAGCTGAACTGCCGAATTGTTACCGGCGCGGCGATTGAGGGGGGAGAAGTTGAGGCAGCGGCTTTTGCTGAGGCGGTGAGCGAGGTTGAGGTGGTGCTCCTTTCCCCATACAAAGCCATCACACCGGGCCAGGTGGCAGTTTTTTACGACGGCGAGGTTGTGCTGGGCGCCGGCTTCATCTCCTAAAAAACGGGGGACACAATACTCAATCCCCAATTTTTTTATAAAATTGGTACCACGAAAATGTGTGCCACAATACTCAAACACCAAAAAATATTGTTGGCAATAAGATGGGC
>JACIYK010000256.1 GCA_014359965.1 Candidatus Aminicenantota bacterium | reverse complement strand
TAAAGCCTACAGCAATGAGGCTGATGACATCTATTTAAATAGTCAGAATTTCCTGGCCGGCAGAATCTATCAGGATATTTTCCAAGAAAGCCGGGTGGGAGTTATCTTCACCAACGGTGAACCCACGGGCCAAAAAAACACTTTAGCCGGGTTTGATTTTGTTTACCAGACTTCCCGCTTCCAGGGCGATAAAAACTTCCTTTGCGCTCTATGGTACCTTTACAACTGGAACGAGCTGGATTCCGGCTACCATCAGGCTTATGGACTCAGATTAGATTACCCTAACGACCTCTGGGATATCAATGGTTCCTATAGCTTCTACGGTGATGCCTTTGAACCTGGCCTGGGATTTATCAGCCGCAATGGTGTGCGCAATGCTAATTTTGGCTTGGCTTACCAACCTCGACCGGAAAAAGGATTTATCGGAGATTTGGTCCGCCAATTCTTTTTCGAGTTTCGCTCTACCTTTTACTGGGACTTAAACGGTGCGTTAGAAACCAGCAGAATTTTTCTGGCACCTTTAAATTTCCTCACGGAGAGCGGTGAAAGATTTGAATTTAATATAATTTTTAACCGTGATGTATTGCCGGAAGAGTTTGAGGTCTCAGAAGGAGTAATTATTCCCACTGGACCATATGATTTTAATCAATACGCTTTTCAATTTAGCACTGCTTCTTTTAGACCCTGGTACCTCAGTGCCGAATGGCGCTTCGGAGAGTTTTACTCCGGACACTATAGCGACCTCAATGGCTCATTCGCTTTTAGAATAAATGGCTATGCTAATTTCAGCTTGAGGGCTAATCTGGTCAAAGGAGTTTTGCCTCAAGGGAACTTTACAGAAAAAGCTGTGGAGTTGAAAGCAGATTTCTTCCTCAACCCCAACCTGGGCGTTATGAACTACTTCCAGTATGATTCCGTTTCTAAAAACCTGGGGTTCAGCTCAAGATTCCGCTGGACGATTTCCCCCGGCAACGAAATTTATTTTATTTTCAACAAAGGCTGGAATAGAGTCTGGGATCCAGTGAGCCGTTTTGAACCTGGTGCCGGAAGGGCTGTTTTCAAGATTACCCTAAGCATCAGGCCATAAGCCAGCAACGAACAGCCTTTATATTAAAGGACGGCCAACCGCTTAAGCAAAAGTTTAACAATTTTATACGCCCTCGGAGAAAAAACACAGAGAGCTCAATAAGAACGTCCTTCAGGATGGTAGGTCCGCCATTCTTCCAAAGCCCGGGTGGCATATTCCAGAAATTGTTCTGGATGGGCCGGGCTGATTCTTAACCTGGCTCCGTTATTTTTTACAATCTCCACGTAGTTGCGGAAGGTGGTGGCCAGATTGGTGGTTCGCCAGGATGGCAGTCCGGTGTTAAAGCCGATAGTTTTAACTTTTCTAAAGGGCACCTTCCAGCTAAAAGCTTTAAATCTGAGCACTATCCCATCCTGGGCCACAGCAATAGAGCGGGGAAAAGCCAGGGAGTAAATGACCAGCACAAAAACAGCTGCCCCAAACATTACTGCGGCCCCAACCAGGGAATCCTGCGGCTTTTCTTTCGGAAAAATATTCTGGCCTTGGGAATTCAGATAAAAAAGCAGGGACAGGACTAAAAATAGCAAAACAGGAAAAATAAGCAGAACTTTAACCCACTTATCATACCTGACCGTATCTTCATAGAGGATCAAATCCATGGCTGAAATCATATTAGCAAAACTCGCCTGGCGAGAGCAATAAGAACCTTGAAGATAGCCAGAATAAACTGGGTTTGGCTATTTTCAATTGGCCTTCTATCAAACAGCTTTCTAACCTCCTATAACCCAGCATTTATTTATTAATTAAATTATCAGGCTCAGCCTAACCGGCCCCTGTGGCTAATCATCATTGTCAGATAAGTTGTCCTAAATCACCTAAAAAACAGCTTTTAAGAATCCGATAGGTTCAGGGAACTAATTTTTGAGGAATCTCCTTAACTCTGGAGAATTTTAATTAATGAAGCAAAGCTTTATTTTTTATATAATAAGTTTTTGATAGCAGATATCTGCTTCTTATGAGGTGAGTTATGAAGAAAGAAAAAATTAGCCGGTTTTTGATAGTGGCCTTGTCCTTATTCACATTCTTTGTCAGCTTGCTTTTTCTTCCCGCCTTTTCTTATCAGACTGGCTCCCAGCTGAAGAAAAAAGCCCTGATTGTCTGGGGCGGTTGGGAAGGACATGAGCCCAAAAAATGCGTGGACATTTTTGCTCCCTGGCTAGTGGAGCTGGGCTTTGAGGTGGAAATTTCCAACACTCTGGATGCCTATTTAGACCTGGAAAAGCTAAAGAAACTTGACGTAATCATTCAGGTCTATACCCAGGGCACCATTAAGCCTGAACAGGAACGAAATCTTCTGGAAGCAGTGAAGAGCGGTGTGGGACTGGCTGGATGGCATGGGGGGCTGGCGGATTCGTTCCGCATGAACACCGAGTACCAATTCATGGTCGGCGGGCAGTGGGTGGCCCACCCAGGCGGCATTATTGATTATGAAGTAAACATTGTGCCGGAGAAAAAAGACGACCCCATCGTCAAAGGACTTAAAGACTTCAAGATGCACTCCGAGCAGTACTACATGCACGTGGACCCCGCAGTGGAAGTCCTGGCCACCACTACCTTCAGCGGCAAGTATGCTCCCTGGATTGAAGGGGTGGTTATGCCGGTGGTCTGGAAAAAATACTACGGCCAGGGCCGGGTGTTCTACTGCTCCCTCGGTCATGTGGCGGCTGATTTTGACGTGCCCGAGGCGAGGGAAATTGTTAAGAGGGGTATCCTCTGGGCCGCCCGAGTCTTTTAATCAGTGAATTTAAATAACATTGAT
>JACIYK010000255.1 GCA_014359965.1 Candidatus Aminicenantota bacterium | reverse complement strand
AATGGGAAGTTGGCTTCCCTATCAATGAACAAACCATCATCCAGGCACCGCTGAGCAAAAAAATTTGGAGTTTTAAAACAGTGGCTGTAGCTATCCATGTAGGTCCTTATGACAAAACAGGTGAAACAATCCTGAAGATGCGGGAGTGGCTGGAAGAAAATGGATACGTGCAGAACGGTCCGATCCTTGAACGTTATCTTGATCCCGACCCAGGAAATATATCGTCAGACAAATTGAGGACAGAAATCTGGCTGCCATGCAAAAAGTCTGAAAATTCCTCAGGGGTGGGATAAAGAACAAGAGTCATTTAGACGGATAGAAATTACGACCCGGGAGGAGGTCTCAGCCTGCTTCAGGCTGAAAATCTGCTAATGATTTTTGCCCGTAGCAGGCTTTAACACACACCCCGCAGATGTACTGACCAACCAACCCTCGGTCACGAAACTCTTTCAATTTACGATAACAGGCCAGGTGGTCAAAATCAGCTGGTGTATCTTTTATGGCCTGAGCCGGGCAAACTACCTGACAGCGGTGGCAGTCGCCGCAAGCAAAAGCCAGAGGAGTATCGTTCTTTAAAGGCATATTGGTAAGAATACTTACCAGCCTAAATCGAGAACCGAGAACCGGGTTCACCAGCAGATTATTTCGCCCGAGCCAGCCAAGGCCAGCCAGTTCACCTATTTTTTTGTGAGAAACATGGGCTTTCTGGTTCTGCCAGTCAATAACCTGAGAAGCGGCTATGGGCAGCGCCAGAAAACCAGCAGCGCTAATTTTTGTAGCCAGGAGCAGGGCTGCCCGATCGAGAAAAACGTTTAGCTGGCGGTAATGATGAAAGTAGAGCGAGGTAGGTGCATTCTGAATATCATCAAGAACAGAAAGCAGAACTTCTTTCCCCAGAGAAATGGCCCGGGAATAGCGGTTTTTTACCCGCTCGGGAAGAATAAAGCTATCTCGGATGGAGGTTATATCAGCCACCCCAAAGAGGTCACAGCCCAGTTCTTGCTGGGCCACTTTTTTCAGATTTTCATAATTTTCGCTTGCAGAAATAGTTACCATGATAGTGAATTTTAAAGTGGGAGGAGAAATTTGTCAAAAATGGCGGGCTTAAGTAGCAAATTTGACCTGGACCTTTTTTTGAAGTATAAATTTTCAAGTTGTGCCAACATCGTTTAACAAGGAGTATGGCAATGATAGAAAGAACTCTGGCCATAATAAAACCGGATGCGGTTAAAAAAAGATTCATCGGCCGGATTATCCAGCGCATTGAAGATGAAGGGTTTGAGATTAAAGGAATGAAGATGGTTCATCTGACAAAGGAAGAAGCCGAGGCCTTTTATCATGTCCACAAAGACAAACCATTTTATGAAAGCCTGACTGATTTTATGTCCTCTGGACCAGCAGTTGTCTTGCTCCTTGAGGGTGAAAATGCCATCAAGCACTGGCGGGAGGTCATGGGAGCCACAGACCCAGCCCAGGCCAAGCCCGGAACCCTGCGCAGACTGTACGGTTTTTCGGTGGAAAGGAACGCTGTGCACGGCTCTGATGCGCCAGAAACAGCCGAATATGAAATTAACTTCTTTTTTAACTAATAGAAAATACATAATTTATTTACCTCCCGGTTAAAAGTTTTTCTTGACAAAGGCTTTTATTAGTTTTAAATTTTTATCGCGCCTTGGATGAGAATGAGAAACCGGGGGTATTTTCTGCGGTTTATTTTCTACCCTCCTGGTCTGTCATTCCTCCAAGAAAATTAAACTAAAAGGAGGTTTTTACCATGCGTAAATCTTTTAACAAAATCATCGCCATTCTGGTCTGTCTGGCTTTTGCTATCAGTCTGGTGCCAGCTATGTATGCTGCGGAAAAGAAAATCTCGAAGAATGACAAACTCCTCTTACAGAAACCCATGAGCCTTATAATTTCGCTGTTTCCTTTTCTGGGTTCTTTTGCTGACAACAGCCCCAGCAAGACCCTAAACAGCACTATTTCCAGCGGGAAAACACTGAAACCCACGGCTGAAATTCAAATTGGGACAAAGCCTGGGAACGAAAGAGATTAATTTTAAACCAAGAAAATAATCAAGTTGACCCTGACTGCGAGGGTTAAAAGTCTAGAATTACCCCTGGGGGTGAGAAAAATAAAGTTTTCTCACCCCCGCCTTCATCCCTTCAAGTAATTGACAAAATCCGCTATTATTGTTTTATAAAGGTTGAGGTTTGGATAGTTGTCAGGAAAACTTAAAAAGCTGGCTTTTTTTATCTCCGTCTTAATCCTCCTGCCATCTGCCTTTTCTCAACCCCGTCCGGCACTGACTACACCGGCCAATTTCACCCAACTTATTTCTTCTGTAAACACCCTCATTGACCAGGGCAAGTACAGTTCTGCCATAAAAATACTCGAACAGAGTGCCAGCCTGGCAAAAAGCGCAGAAGAAAAAAACGCTTATTATCTAAACCTGGCTAACGCCCGGGTTAGCCTCGGACAGATGAATGAAGCCGCAGATGATTATCAAAAATGCCTGTATTACGTCAGAGGATTAAACGATAATTCCCGCATCAGTTATTGTGAGACGTCCTTAAGAATAATTGATTTATACAATCAAGCAAAGCTATTAAGACAAAACAAACAGGATAAACAGGCCATTGAATTATTAACTGAAGCTATCAATTTATGCGACTCGATTAAGAATAATTATCTCAAGGTAAAATGTCTGAGAAAAATTAGTTATTCTTTCTTAGAAAATAACATTTCAAAACCAGAAGAATTCCTTAAGTACAATATTGAGGCTAATAAGCTGGCGCAGAGTTTAAAACTTTCGTATGAGGTTATCTTAACTTTCATGAATATTGGACATTACTATTATTCCAACGGCAACCTCAACCTGGCCATCAATTACTTCTCT
>JACIYK010000254.1 GCA_014359965.1 Candidatus Aminicenantota bacterium | reverse complement strand
CCTCTGGCAAAACAAGGTTGGGAAAAACTAGGCCAAGGTCCCAAAGTGCAAAAAATAGAAAGAATCGGTTTTCTGAACAAAATAATGAAAAAAATAAAACGCTTCTAACCAATAGTCTTTGAAACTCCTGAATCCAAGCAGCCTGAAAAAATTAATATAAGAACTCAGGAGATCATAAGTATATATGCCTCCTTTTTTCATGCAAAAATGTGTCAAAAAAAGTAGAAATATATTAAGTGAATAGACCGCGAATGTAAACCGACTAAAAAGATCGATAGATTGATTACTGGCCAGTCACTCAAAGTTATACTTTGCCCCCTATTAAGGGTAAATAGTTGTCTGACTTGGCTCCTTGAAAATTAAAACAATTCAATATACTAACCTCTTGTCTTGGGGCACACATAGTCGCCCTCATTTTCAAAAGGAGACTTTGGTCATCAAGTAGACTATCCGGTCACGACTGAAGCTGCCGAACTTTGATCTCTCTTTATCCCCAAAGGCCAGGATACCCCCGCCCTGTAGATAAAAGGCATCGTGAATCTTGTACTCCACACTCGGGTAAAGAATGGCTGAAGCTTTAGTGGACTCATTAGAATTAAGAGACACCATGGAATTAAGACTTATCTTGAGGTCGCTTTTTAGCAATCTCAACTCAGCTCGTCCGGCTAGGTAATCTTGAAGCTGCCCGAACCACATCCCCTGACGCAGGCCAAAATAACTCCTGGCCAGAGGACTGAAAGCTACTTCGTCAAACAGCCCATGCAGATACTGAGCATTAACATAAAGACCGTCAGCCAGAGAAAAAGTGTAATCTGCGCCAATCACCCACTGCCAATAATAGCTGTCCATCAAGGGAAAAGCAACGTTAACAGGCAAAACTTCCGGACCAACCAAGATGAACGAATTAAGCCAGGCCAGCTTTTTGTCCGGCCTCGTGCGACTTAGCTCGGCCCAGAAACCCACTGATTTTATTTCTCCAGCCAGGTCCAGACCAAAAACCTGTTTTCCGGGATAACGAAAATAAACCTGCGTTGGCCCTGGCTGATAGGGCGGACTTATTTCAACTCCCTGAATGTAGGGAAGGCTGTAATTCCCCTTGTAATAGCTCAAGCCCAGGTCAACGTTGAACACGACGGTAGAAAAGCGCAGACCAAAATTGGTGTGCTTCAGGCTGGAAGTTTCAGTTTCCAGGTTGACCTGAGGTTCTGGAAGGGCCGCCAGGTTAATTTTCAGCATCTCCGAAAAACCAGCCGGCAGGGGCGAATGCTGTCGGCTGAGCAGCCAAACAAACTGAAGTTTGCTGTTTTTAAACGGGTAATACTCCAGGTTCACAGCTGTCTGCGGCCGGCGTTCGTGGTAATAATCCGGGTCAAAGGTCAGGTAATTGGCAAAGTCAATCGGGTTTAAGTTGTCAACAACGTTCAATTTATCAGCTGTTCCCCATTGAATTCTCTGTTTGCCAACCACCAGGTCCAGATCTTTCAGCAGAAAGTGGTTAACCCGGATAAAAGCTTCATAGAGCGAAAGTTCAAAAGGTTCGCTCTGCCCCGGCCCAGCCAGCAGCCCAGCTTCCGGGAAGCTCCTGCTGGAGAAAAGAGCGTCTGGCCGGGAAAAAGCGTCAAGCCTCACTTCAGCTGAGACATTATCGGACACAGTGGCTTTCAGCCGAAAACGGCCTTCCAGACGCTTGAAGGCAAAATCGCCGCTTTCGTGGAAAAAGTAAGGGCCAGTCTGATTCTGGCTGGCATAACAGGAAAGAAATAACTTGACCATTCCAGAAAAATCATACTTCACCTGGGCCAGAGTGGCCTCGGCAGAGAGAAGAAACAATCCTAGTCCTATAAATAAAACAGGAATTAACCGCTTCATGGCTGGCGGATTGATTACTCTGGCCATAATTCTTTCCCTACACGTATTTTTTATCAAAGAAAGAAGCGTCTGTCTTTTCATCTCTCTCCTCCTTTTTGCTATTTATACGTAACAATTTTTCACAGCCATTTTTTTATTCCCGCTTAAAAACTTACCTATCGCCTTTTTTTCTTCATCTTGCTTATTTCTCATTTCCTATTTAACCAGGCTCCTTTTCAGGTTTCGTTCAGTGAAAATTTCCGGACTGAGGTTCTGGTCAACCTTTATTTCAATTAACTCCATAGTTGTGCGACTTCCGGCTTTTACGTTTTCCATTATGAATTTTGTTGGTATCCAGTATTTACCTACCCGGCTATTTTCTTGGGTTTCCACTTTAAAAAGTTCGCCAGTATCATCAAAAAGCTCTAGCCGCACCGGCAGCTCGGTTTCCCTGTCAACAGTCATGATAATTTTGGCATACTGTTTTTTAGCTTCCGGCTTCCGTTTTAGTTCCAAAACCCAGGTTTTGTCTGTTTCTTGTTTGAACTCTGGCACATAAAAGGCAGAAAAACCGGCCGTGCCCAGGTCATCATAGGAAAAATCCGAACCAACAAAACTCTCTTTTTTATTATGGGAAGCCAGGCGCCGGACACGCCTGAATTCCGGCAGATAAAGGTACATCTGGTCATCAGCCAGGACCAGCAGCCCGAGGTCCCTGATATCAGCAGGAGAAACAAATTTCATCAACCGCCAGTCGTCACCAACTGGGTTGTTTTTGGTCCAGACCATGAGCTCCCGCCTTTTTTCTTGTCCACTTGATGTCCTGATAACCATAACCATCCTGGCCTGGATGTCCGAGGGTGCCAGCTCGCCGATGGTTCGGGCTTCTACCTTCTTAAGTATCTCCAGCCCACGGTCCTGAGCCAGAAGCTCGGTTTTTGAACTCAAAACTAGAACCAGCGATAAGAGGATCAATTCACCTATAATGGCGAAAAAACAACTGCTATTTCTTTTATTGATTTCTTTTTTCCCTTTCATGATTACCTCCTTTTCAGTAAAGATCTAATTTAGACAGACCTCCGAAA
>JACIYK010000253.1 GCA_014359965.1 Candidatus Aminicenantota bacterium | reverse complement strand
TGGTGACGGATATTCCTGGACTACGGATTCGTGCTTATTCCCTCTAAGAAAGAAAAGGTAAATCAAAAGAAAAGTGATTAAGGAAGCAAAAGTGATAGTGAAAGCAACTTTTCTTTTATTCATTATGCAGCAAAGAGTATATTAGTTTTTCAGGTTAGAAATGGGCAAAGTTAGGTTATCGTGGCTCTTTTTATGAAAAATTTTTTTCTTGAGAAAAGATATCAGGAAATCAAACGGTCCGCAAAGAGCATTGACAGTGGAAAAAACTAACAAGAAATAGCGGGGTTTGAAAATAAGTCCAGCAATTATCACGGCTAGGAGCAAAGTACTTTTAATGTCTATCGGATGATTAATAAAAAGGGTAACGAAGTTGCGGTAGCGCAGAGTGCTGACCATGAGCAGGCTGATGATGAGAACCAGACCCGCCAGGTAAACAGCCGTCCATCTATCATAATTTGGAGCTGGATGGAAGATGACCAGAGAAGCAATGAAGATAGCTGCTGAAGGGACGGTTAAACCCTGATAATATCGCCTGTCAGACTGAGATTTTGTTTTGATGTTGTAGCGGGCCAGCCTCAGCAATCCTGCAGCCATAAAGAGAAAACTGAAAAAAGCTCCGGCGTGTCCAGCAGTCTTAAGACCCCAGAAATATATGAGCAAAGCGGTGGAAGTAGCGAAGGAAACAGCATCAGCTAGTGAATCAAGCTGAATGCCGAAATCTGAGGTGGATTTAGTAGCTCTGGCTACCAGACCATCCAGACCGTCAAGGCAGGCAGCCAGAATGATCCAGAGCGCGGCCCATCTGTATTTTCCGTAAAAAGTCGAAGTCAGGCTCAAGAAACCAAAAAATAGGTTGGTAAGAGTGAAAAGGCTGGGTAAAAAATAAATTCTTGGAACTTTCTGTTTAATTTTTACCTTCATTTTTTTATTTCTCCAATAACGGTCAAGCCTCCTTTTACTTTTTGCCGCAGGCTTATTTTTATTTCAACGCTTTCTGGTAAGAAAAGGTCAACTCTGGAGCCAAAATACATAAGCCCAATTTTCTGACCGGCTGTTATGAGGTCTCCTGCTTTAACATAGCATTTTATCCTTCTGGCGGCTACTCCAACCATTTGTTTAAGGAAAATTTTCCCGGCAGCAGTAGACAGAAGGAGGCTGTTGGATTCATTTAGCTGGCTGGCTTCATCTTTATAAGCTGGAAAAAATTTACCGGGATGATAATCTACCTTTAATACTTCAGCTGCCAGAGGGGAGCGAGTAAAATGTACGTCCAGCAGGGAGAGAAAAATAGTCACCAGGGTGCCTTTCCCGCCGATTTCCGGGTGGTCCTGGACTTCCTCTATTTTTAATACCTGCCCGTCAGCAGGGGAAAGCACCACTCCAGGTTGAGATGGCACAACTCGTTTCGGGTCACGAAAAAAGAAAGCAAAGGCAGCAGCCAAGAGCAGGAAGAAAATGCTGCCTACCCACCAGCCAGGAACAAAAAGCAAAATTCCTAGTATTAAAGGGGGCAGAATAAAAATCCAGCCTTCTCTGGCAATTTTCATCTGTACAGGTCTCTCCTTTTTTATAATTTTACTCTTTATCGGTTAGCAAAGAAATAGGCGGCTAAAAACGAAACCTGGGAGATTTTACCCATTATTTCCGGGTTGAGCCGGAAAATGGTATCGCCGGTGCCATGATAGGCGAGGTGTGGTCCGTTTGAGCCAAAGCTGACGCAAGGAATGCCTTTGAGGAAGAAGGGCGCAAAGTCAGAGCCTCGGACTCCCACATTTCTAATAACACCAGTTCTTCTGATGATATTGATTTCTTTATTAGCCTTTTCCACCATTTCCTGTAATTCTCTGGCTTCCGCGCTTATTCCGCACCAGGCGCCGTCTCCCTCGCCTTCCATGTCAAAGTTAAACATAGCGGCAATTTTATTAAAGCCCGAGGGTAGATGGTCAACAAAATAAGTTGAACCCTGGAGGCCTAGTTCTTCACCGCCGAATAAAACAAACATTACTGACCTTTTTGGTTTGGTTTTCAAGCTGGCAAAAGCCTTGGCCAGAGTCATAACCACCGCTGAACCACTAGCGTTATCATCAGCCCCGGGGAAAAGCAGACCCATATGTTCACCGCAGTGGTCAAAATGTCCGCCGATAATCACCAGCTCTTTCTTGAGCTTCGGGTCAGCACCTTCCACCCAGCCGGCTATGTTGTAGCCTATCCCGTCGGGAAAATGACGTGATGAGACAGAATAAGAAAGCTTGGCTTTTAATGGAAAAGATATCGGCCGCTTGTAAGTCTGCAGGGCCTTTTTCAGCTCGGCTGTGGTAGATTTTATTTCTTTGAAAATGAGGTCGGCTGTTTTTTCCGTAATCATCCCTGGCATAAATCCGGGCAGCCAGTCACCGTTAGGGTTGGCTTGGGCTTCTGGGTAAATGTAAATGAGGCCAAGTGCTCCTTTTTCTTTAGCCACCTTCATTCTGGTGCGGTGTTCATCGTGATATTGAAATTCGCGACGGCTGGGGTCTGGTGTTCCCCGAAAACAGAGTATAAATTTGCCTTTAACTTCCACACCAGCGTAATCGTCATAGTTAAGCTCGGGAGCAGAAATTCCCCAGCCCACAAAAACCAGTCCTGCCGTCCTGTCTCCGCTGTCAGAATAGAGGAGGGGAAGAAAATCTTTTTCTGGTTTTAACTCCACTTTTTGAAAATCTTCACTGCTTTCTTCAGGTAACCAGAGAGTCATTGAGGCTTTATCTATGATAGTGTAGGGAGAAGGGTAGGGTAGAAGATAGCCGTTTTTGGGGTCAGCCGGTTTAAGACCCCATTCTTTAAACTTGGCTGCAGCCCAACGCGCCGCTTTAGTATAACCTTCATGTCCGGTAAGCCGGCCAGCAAACTCTGGAGAGGCCATGGTCCTGGCCAGTTCATAGGGCAGAATGAGGTTTATGCTCTGAACT
>JACIYK010000252.1 GCA_014359965.1 Candidatus Aminicenantota bacterium | reverse complement strand
ACCGTCATCAATATGCAGTCCTTAAAGAAATAATTCAGCTTTCTGACCGGGTCGTGGTTATGAGTCAACGGGGCCGGGAATTCCTTCTCCAGGTCTATGAGGCTCCTGAGGAGAAAATCGAGATAATTCCCCATGGCATTCCCAATGTGCCTTTTATTGACCCTAATTTTTATAAGGACCAATTTGGCATTCAAGGAAATATCGTAATTCTAACCTTCGGCCTGCTCTCAGCTAACAAAGGCATTGAATATGTGATTAAAGCTCTGCCTGAAATTCTCAACGTTCAGGAAAATGTGGTCTATATTGTTCTTGGCTCTACCCATCCTAATATCTTACGCCAGGAAGGAGAAACCTACCGTCTAAGCCTGCAGCGTTTAGCCAAGGAGCTCAAAGTTGACCATCATGTTATTTTTTATAATCGCTTCGTCAGCCTTCAGGAGCTGACCGAATTCATTGGTGCTGCTGATATTTTTATCACTCCCTACTTGAACGAAGCTCAAATAGTTTCTGGAACACTTTCCTACGCCCTGGGTATGGGCAAAGCAGTCATTTCTACTCCTTACTGGTATGCCACTGAACTCCTGGCTGATGGCCGGGGAATTCTGGTTCCTTTTGCCGATGAAAAAGCCATTGCCCAGGCAGTTATTCAACTCCTCAAAAATGAGGCCGAACGCCATGCTCTTCGTAAGAATGCTTATCTTTTTGGCCGAAATATGATCTGGTCGGTGGTGGCTAACAGATATATGGAAGTCTTTGAAAAGGTGAAGGAAGAAAGAGCTGCTTCGCCTCGCCTTGTTCGCCCTTACATGACAATGGATTTAAGGCCAAGGGAGTTACCACCTCTGCGCCTTGATCACCTTAAAAGATTGACCGATCATACAGGAGTGCTTCAGCATGCTGTTTATAATGTTCCCAATTACAACGAGGGGTACACTACCGACGATAATTCCAGAGCTCTTATTCTGGCCATTCTCCTGACTAACTTGAGTGAAGATAAAACCTTTTCACCATATGAGCTGGCTTCCCGTACCCTAGCTTTCCTTTGGCATGCTTTCAATCCCAAAAATCACCGTTTTCGCAATTTATTGAGTTATGACCGTCGCTGGTTGGACGAAGCTGGATCGGAAGATGCTCACGGCCGGGCTCTCTGGAGTCTTGGTATGGTGCTGGGACGGAGTCAGGTCGAGGGCTTTATAAATTTGGCAGGCCGAATTTGGGAGCTGGCTCTGCCAACTGTTGAAAATTTCACCTCCCCCCGGGCCTGGGCCTTTACCCTCCTAGGACTCAGAGAATATCTTACTCGGTTCTCTGGCGATGTGGCCTCTCGCAGACTGCTGGAAATCCTGACAGAACGCCTGATGAAACTATACGAGCAGGTTCATTTGCCTGATTGGCCGTGGTTCGAAAGAAGCCTGGCTTATTGCAACGCCAAACTTCCACATGCTCTACTGGCCGCCGGTCAGGTTCTTGGAAGAGAGGATGTTTTAAAAATTGCTCTTAAAAGCCTAGAGTGGTTAGTTAAAATTCAGGTTTCACCTGAAGGTCATTTTGTACCGATTGGTACTAATGGCTTTTATACTTATGGAGGCTCGAAAGCTCGCTTCGATCAACAGCCCATCGAGACTTATACTACCTTATCTGCTTGTCTGGAAGCCTATCGATTCACGGGCGATAAAAAATGGCTTCAGGAGGCTCAGGTAGCCTTTGAATGGTTTCTTGGCCAAAATGATTTGCATATTTCTCTTTATGACCCATTTACTGGCGGCTGTCGTGATGGACTTCACCCTGACCGGATTAATCTCAATCAAGGAGCTGAATCAACCCTGTCTTTTCTCCTTTCCCTAACTGAAATGCGCTTAATTGAGAATGCCATAATTGAAAAAAGTCAGGAGGCCATAAAATGAAAGAATCATTGGCGAGTTCTAAGCCGCTTTTTCAAAGATATGAAAAGAACCCTATTTTAACGGCCAGAGACTGGCCCTATCCGGTGAATACGGTGTTCAACCCAGGAGCAGCCAGATTAAAGGACGGAACAGTTCTTCTTTTATGCCGGGTTGAAGAAAAAAGCGGGTTATCTCACCTCTGCGCGGCCCGCTCTCCAAATGGGGTTGATAGCTGGGAAATTGACCCTATAGCTTCCTTGCATCCCAAACCGAAGGAGTATCCCGAAGAAATCTGGGGAGTAGAGGATCCAAGAATAACCTACATTTCTTCTTTGGATAAATACGCTGTCGTCTATACTTCCTATTCGCAGGGGGGGCCAGGAGTTTCCCTAGCCCTGACTTCGGATTTTATCCATTATGACAGGCTAGGAGTAGTTCTCCCCCCAGAAGACAAGGATGCCGCCCTTCTGCCTCGTCATATAAAAGGCAGCTGGGCGATGATCCACAGGCCCGTGACCAATTTAGGAGCCCATATCTGGATTTCCTACTCACCAGATTTAAAGAGCTGGGGGAGTCACAAACTCATTTTACCTGCCCGGAAAGGAGCCTGGTGGGATGCCGGAAAAATCGGGCTATCCACGCCGCCCATCGAAACTGAAGAGGGATGGCTGATACTCTATCATGGAGTTCGCTTTACGGCTTCGGGCTGTATCTACCGCCTCGGCCTAGCTCTTCTTGATAAAGAAAATCCGGAGAAATGTCTGTTGCGAGGAAGACATTGGATTTTCGGCCCAGAAACTCCCTACGAGCGCTTTGGTGATGTCAACAATGTCGTTTTTCCCTGTGGTTACGTTTTTGATGATGATGACGATAAAATTCTTCTCTATTATGGAGCAGCTGACAGTTGCATTGCCCTGGCCAGAGCCAGTCTGAAAGAATTGCTTGACTGGCTAAAAGCCCATGGCGAACCAGGACCCTCTGAATACATAGATTTCTGATATTTAATAAGCTAAGCAAAGCTAGACTTTTCGCCTTTCTATTATTTTATTTTATCCCATATTATTAATATCTA
>JACIYK010000251.1 GCA_014359965.1 Candidatus Aminicenantota bacterium | reverse complement strand
TTGTTTATCTCAACCTGAATTCATTTTCTAAATATCAAGAGCTTAAAAAAAACAGCCAGGCTTTACAGAAAAAGAAGGCCAGTCTGATTGAAGAAAACAAACAGCTATCCAGAGAAATAGAAAATTACCTCACCCTTCGTGCTCTGGTGGATGAAGTTAATTCTGTTATCGATAAAAAATCTTTTTCTTGGGTGATATTTTTTGACCGACTGGAAAAAGCTCTTCCTGGGCATAGCTATCTGGTTTCCATCTCCCCAGTAGCTACAGAAGCGGGGAGAGAATTCAGGGTTCAAGTGGCTTTAAAACGCAGAGAAGACTTAAAAGAGTTGCTTAATAATCTTAAGTTAGCAGGTTTTTCCAACCTGAAGCTTCTAAAAGAAGCTTTTCAAAATGGTTATTTTTACCTGGAGATGAGTTTTACCTATGCTCAACCTAAGTGAGCTGCTCAGTTTGCCGGAAAAAAGAAGGATTCGCCAGCTGACCTGGTTATCTCTGGCTCTGGTGGTGCTGCTTGCAGCCTCGCTTTTTTTCTGGGCTCAGAGATTGAATTCTTTAAGACAGCAGGCAGATTTTGCGCGTCAGGAGCTTCAAAAAATCTCTTCGGACCGGGACAGAGCCAGACAGGAGCTGAGGCGATGGACGAACACTCAGAAGGAGCTGGAAGAGTTAAAATCTTCAAATTTCTATCCGGAGCTAGGTGCGCTTGATGAATTCCGCGACGATTTGTTTCAGATACTCAAGAAATCAGGTTTGCCTGTCCCACCAATGAATTATCAATACGAGGAGGTCAGTTCAGGGCAAAAAAGGATAAAGAAAATAACCGCTTCGTTTAACCTGAAATTGAGCTATCCCGGGTGGAAAAGATTTCTTTATGAAGTGGAAGCCTGGCCGAGGTGGTTGACTATAGACCAGGTTAACTTTCAGAAAATAGACGAAAATACCGGCTATCTTGACCTCAGGCTGGCTATTTCCGGATATTTAATGGAAGAGATGGCAAAGGAAAAATGAGAGGAAAAACGTTTTTCTTCCTTTTACTGGGGTTAGTACTGCTTATTTCCGGTCTGGTCTTTGGCCAGCCTCGAATTCAGGAAAAGAAATTAGCTGAACCTGCTGAAGAAGCAAAAGGCCATGATTCTTTCATTGAGAAGTGGAAATTGCCGGTTCTGGATCGTTCTCTGGCCGTGGCCCGAAGAGATTTATTCCGCAGGTCATCAGTACTACCAGAGATGGAGGATCTGGATTATAGCCTGGAAGAGGAAAGCAACACGGTGGAAGAACAGGCCAACGTTAATTTCTCCTTTTTACAGAGTGTAAACATTGTTTACCTTGGAATGGTGATGACTGGGGAAAAGAAGGTCGCTTTGCTGGAGCTAGATGGTCAGGCTTTGAGCCTGGCGGAGGGAGAAGAATTTCTCCCCGGGCTTAAACTGGTGAGTATTATGCCTGAGGAAATTTTGATTAAAGATGAGAAAGATAACTCCAGGAAGATCAAATTAAAGGAGACCTAAAATGAGAAAAAACAGTCAGGGTAAATTTCTCTGGCTATTGCTTGGCTTTTTATTAATAAATCTTGCTGGCTGCGTGACCTTTAGCACCTATTACAAGCTGGGCACAGAAGCAGAGATGAGCAAAAATTATGATGAAGCTATCAAGTATTATGAACAGGCTTTGTTGGAGAATCCGAAAGAGTCAGTCTACCGGCTGGCTTATTTGAGAGCTAAAGCTGCTGCGGCCATCAACTCCGCAGAAAAAGCCAGAAAATTGCTGGCTGAGGGAAAGAAAGAAGAAGCTCTGGCTGAATACAAGAAGGCTCTTGCTTACGACCCGACCAACCGGGTTATTCTGGACGAATACAACCGCCTCTCTGGAGCAAAGCCGGCAGCGGAAAAGAAGCCCAGGGAGGTGATTATTGAACAACCAGTTAAGCTAAAGTATTCTCCAGAAAAATTGAAGATGAAATTCACAGATGCTTCTCTCAAAGCTATTTTCCAGAGCCTGGGGAAAATAAGTGGTGTAAATTTTCTTTTTGATGAGCAGTTCCGGGACCTGCCGGTGACCGTAGACTTGAGCGAGATGAACCTGGAGCAGGCGATTAATTCCCTGTGTTTGATAGGGAAGTGTTTTTCACGAATTATTGATGAGAAAACAGTCATCATTGTTCCCGATAACCCAAACAAGAGAAATCAGTATGAGGTGAGTGCTATTAAGACTTTTTATCTCTCCAACATAAATGCCCAGGATGTTCAGCAGCAATTGATGAACATCTTAAGAACTCAATACCGGGCGCCCACGGTCATGGTGGACAAAAACCGGAATGCTTTGACTATAAGGGATAAACCAAAAATTGTAGCTCTGGCTGAAAAACTGCTGCGAACCTGGGATAAACCCAAAGGTGAGGTCATTATTGACCTGGAGATCATGGAAGTTTCTAGAAGGAAGCTGGCCAATCTTGGCTTGCAGTTCAGCCAGAGTTATGCCGGAATCAGGTACAGCGGGGAAAATGGGTTGCCCGAAAGCGGGTGGCTTCCTCTTCAAGGACTTAATTTTTCTGCCAGCGCCAATTACCAGATAACCCTGCCCTATGCCATGCTGCAGTTTCTGGAAACAGATTCAGACACCAAAGTTATTGCTCAGCCGCGGCTAAGGGGAGTTGATGCCGAAGAAATAAAATATCTAGTCGGACAAAAAGTACCTATTCCCCAGACCACCTGGTCTCCGATTGCTGCTGGAGGAGTAAGCACTCAACCAATCACCTCCTATACTTACCAGGATGTAGGAATTGAAGTCAATATTAAACCGCGTTTGCATCAGGAAAATGAAGTCAGCCTGGAGCTGGAAATAAAGATTACTTCTATTAGCGGTACGGGTGTTGCTGATATTCCCATTATTTCTACCAGGGAGATAAAAAACACTATCAGGCTGAAAGATGCGGTCGCCGCCTTGGGCTCGACACGCCAACGCTCAGGAAGAAT
>JACIYK010000250.1 GCA_014359965.1 Candidatus Aminicenantota bacterium | reverse complement strand
GAGGGCTCAACTGGTTGCTGGTTGGAGCCTTCAGCTTTGACCTGGTCAAGGCAATCTTTGGCGACATGACAACCATTGCCAGGATTGTTTACATCCTGGTGGGAGTTGCTGCTCTGTATATTTTACTTTTTATTCTCCCTAAGTTGGGAAAAAGGAAAGCATCTGCCCCAGCCCCGGCGGCCTGATTAAAAAGAAAAAACTGATTTAAGACTTCAGGCTCTACGGTAATAAAATAGTTGCCTCCTTAAGCCACCTCATAGACAGAACTAATCATTGCAAGACGGAAAGTCCAGAACAACGCCCTGGCAATAGAGCTGGCTATATCTGTATTAAATTAATTTTTTCTATATTCCTTGGGGGTAGAAAAGGGCGTTAAGCAGGAACTTGTAGGTACCGTGGCTCTGGGCCCGGTGCTGTGTTCTGATGCCAATAAGAGCAATGTGACCCTTCTTCAGTTTGACATCCACGACCGCTGATTTACGCTTCAAGTAATCTTCGCCGAGCAACCAGCCGCTCAGGAGAATGTTATCTTCTGGATAATAAGCCACTACTTTTCTGTCCCAATCCAAAGGTGGAGTCCAGGTGTCAAAGGCCAGACTGCCAGAGAAGACTGCCGCTGCTTCTTCATCAAAACCATACCCCAGAGGTGTGGTGTTCTCCACCTTGAGTCTCAAAATAGAGGTCGGGCAGAAGAACTTGGTCCGGTCCACACCGCTCAGGGCGTTCCTGGCGGGAGCACCCAGCTCTCTGGTAGCCAGTTCGCAGGCCTGATTTAGAGTAATGAGCATTCCACCTTCCTCCACAAAGGTTTTCAAGGCCTCAATTCCTTCTTTTTCAATGCCACCTTCATACTCCGGCGGAGTGCTGCCAGCTCTGAAGAATCGCGCATATTCTGACCTCTGTCCCGGACGCCCACTCTTAATAATATCAACATTTTCACTGGCAAAGATAACCACATCAAATTTGGACTTTAGGTTCACTTTCTTTTCTGCCCCTTTTTTGCCTGGTTTAAAATCATTGTTATGGAGAATAGTGTAAGTTATTCCCAGATCATCCAGCATATACCTGGTCCAGCCTTCATCCATGTTGCCGCGCCAGGATTGATATATGGCAATTCGGGGGAATTTAACTGCTGCCAGCTCTAGACCAGAAACATCCGCCAGACCTTTGACCGGCACGGGCCATTTCTGAAGCACATTCTCCAGAACTCTCCTAGTATCAGGAGAGTTTTTAAACACAAAAGTTCCGGCCGGCAAAGTCCCGTCTGCGGTCTTTATGGCTGCTTTTGTCCTCCAGCCTTCAGCTTTGCCTTTTAGCAGAGCAAAAGCTACGGCATAAGAAGCGTTAAGCCTGGGGTCAAGCCCCAGATAGCCTGAATCAGGAACAGAAGATTTTGGGTATTCAACCTTTTCCACTTTCTGCAAAGGCACCTCAAATGGCTTATCTATTTGATCGCACCTGACGCCCATCTGCAGAGGCAGGGTCCAGGCCGCGTTGTCATAAGGCGGAATTGGCGGCCCGCCCGGATACTGCCTGAGGTCCGGGTACTTTTGTTTTTCCAGCAAGGCCCAGGCATAAGCTTTATAAGGCTGAGCCAAAAGTACGACAAAAGAACCGGCCGGATAATATCTACCGTCAGCAATAAAATCTTTGGTAGCCTGATGGACCTCAATCCCACCGAACTGCAGGATTTCAATCATCTTTAGAGCTGTTAGCGGGTCAGCTTGTTCTTTAGAAATGACAAAAGCAAAGGGCTGATTCTTTTCCCGAATCTCTATGCTCTGCCTGGCCATAAGGTAACTATTAAAAAGAAAATCCTCGCGGTGCAGCCAGGCGGTTTTAACCAGACTCTTGGATAGAGTTAGCTCGTAATCAACTATATCCCTTAACCGCCACCAGCCACCAGGCCAGGGGTCAATGAAATCCATACGTTTCTCGTAATACTCTTTAGGAACTTCGGTCAGTTCAATATAAATCGGGCTGGCCACTCGGACTGAAGCTGCTTCGCTCAGCAGTCCCACCACGTTATGCAACCAAGAAGTGTCATCGCAGGCCCCTATCCACCATCCCGTGTAGCTACGACCATGAACCACGCCTTTATAACCATGTTTTTGCAGGTCATAAGCCATGTTGATACCGCAGAGGTTAACACTGCGCCAGAGCAGCGGATGCACGTTAGGCAGTGGTGGGTCCATAAAAGGCGGAACAAACAGCCTGGCTCCATTAGAACCCATCTGGTGCTCGTCTATGTGAATCTGGGGAAACCAGTCATGATAAAGAACTTTGGTTACTGCCCTAGTCTCTGCCAGGTTGAACATGAAAAAGTCGCGGTTATTATCGTGGCCGGCATAAGGATGATAAAGCCAGGGCATGTTGCTTCCTTCATATTTAGTGCCTACATATTTTCTGTACCATTCAACAACCATCTGATGACCATCAGGATTGATAGTTGGCACAAGCAGAACAATTACATCTTTTAAGGCCGCGTTAACATCAAAAAAAGCTCGTCCGGTAACCAAGTCGTAAGCCAGTTCCATAGACATCTGAGAAGCAGCGATTTCGGTGGAATGCAGACTGCAGGTAATCAGCAAAATGGTCTTACCTTCCCTAGCCAACTGGCGGGCCTGATCTTCACTCAAACCCCGGGCTAACCTTAACTTCCTGGCCACCTCTCGATAGTGGTCAAGGTTTTTCATGTTCTCTTCATCAGTGATTACGGCCATAATCATATCTTTGCCGAGCGTGGTTTTACCTATGTTGACGAGCTTTAGCCTGGGAGATTCTTTAGCCAGTAACTCAAAGTAGGCTTTAATTTGATTATAATCCGCCAGCTGGCGGTCTTCCCCCACCCTGTGGCCGAGAAATTTTTCCGGCGGGGTCTGAGCTGAAGACAGCAGGCTGACCACAAACATAAAGATAAGCAGGGCTATTATAATGCTTTTTGATTTTGCTTTATACACCACGCACCTCCTTCTTCTAATCCAACAATT
>JACIYK010000025.1 GCA_014359965.1 Candidatus Aminicenantota bacterium | reverse complement strand
CTGCAGGTCAAAAAATTCCACCTTCTCCAGCAACCGGGCAGTCCCCTGAATGAAAATCTTGCTTTTTTCTCTTTCAGGCGCAAGATAATTCTTCAGAAGAGAAATCATCTTTTCCACAAGGTCTTCATACTTAATCTTCAGTTTGGGCAACTCCCGAAAGAGGTAATCACGCACATAGGCCAGGTTTTTGCCTCTGAAGTTTAAATTCAGGTATTGAGCTGCCCGGTCGAGTTCGGCCTGGGTAAAAAGCATCTGGGTCTCGAATATTTCGGTCTGAACCAGGTTAAAGGTAGATAAAAGAACCAGCATAATCTTATTATCTTTTAACTTGATAAACCGTACCTGGTCAAAATTAACCCGAGAAATCTGAGGAGAAATCACAAAAGCAAGATTGTCCGAGGTATTAGCCAAAATCTGACTGACCTGGAGCAAAACCGTATCCATTTCTCCTGAATCTAAAGCTAGGTCTTCCGGACAAGGGCCAAAAGAATCTGACACATTTACAAGAGCTTCGTCCATAATGCTGTTCACGTAGAATTTCAAACCTTCATCGGTCGGGATACGGCCAGCTGATGTATGAGGCTGAGATAAGTACCCTTCTCGCTCGAGTTCAGCCATAACATTTCTGATGGTTGCAGGTGAAACCTGGTAATTGAGTCTCTGAGCCAGGTAGCCAGAGCTTACCGGCCGACCTGTCTGCAAATAGACCTCAACTGTTAGATTCAAGATAATTTTTTCTTTATTTTCTAATTTAGAGTAAGACATCTTCTCTTTTTTCTTTTATTTACCGCAAAAGACAGATTTTGTCAATTAGATTAAACCATTAATAGAGAGCCAGGCCGGCATATCCGACCACTTCATGGTAATCACCTGTTCGGTCTCCTGAGGTCTGGTATCTTATCAGCTTTCCTTCCCTTGCCCCTAGGAGGCGAGCTGCAACCAGGAGAGCGGTGGTTGGCTGAAAACCACACATGGAAATCCCATAAGTAACTACCACTTCAAAAAGCCCCCTGGCATCCAGTTTCTGAATGAAGGAAATGGCTTTGAAATCAAGCTCTTCAGCCATTTTCTGGCTAATATAATGGCTCATGTCTGTACTGGCCACCAGCAGTACTTTCCGCTCATATTTCTTCACGGCAGAAGCAATCGCCTGTCCCAGGTCTTCCAGGTCAGGGAAACCGGCCTCGTGTGAGACAAGAATAGGAACCAGGGTCAAATTTTTCTGAAAATATTGAAGAAATGGAACCTGAACCTCTATAGAATGTTCTTTTCTATGGGCTTCTTTATCCCTTTTAACTTCCGAATTTCCCTCTAGAATCAGCTCGGCCAGCTGGTTGTTGATAGCCACTTCGCCTAACGGTGTTACCCAGCTGCCGCTGTCGTAAATGGCAAAAAGAGAGCGTATCGGCTTATGAGCTGGAGCCAGGATGATAACATCTTCGGGTATCTCCACTGAGGCATAAACGGCGGCGGCTACCGGACCGGAATATTCATACCCAGCATGAGGAGAGACAACTCCGACCGCCTCTTGAGGTTCATATTTTCTGGGCAAGAAGGACTCTATCATAGAAACCAGGGTTTCCGGCTCAGCCGGATAGAAATAACCGGCAACATAAGGCAGCCTCCTCATTTTCCCTCCTCCTTGATTAATTTAAATCCAGGCTCTTTCTTCATTGAAAGAAATGCCCAGTGTCTTTAATTCTTGCAGGACTGGATGGTAAATTTCCGGTATCGTGGGAGTGAGAACGCCTCGCTGCTCAATCCTGTTTTCCAGAATAAGCTTGATGCCTATAGCCACTGGCAAGCCCACGGTTCTGGACATAGAAGTATGCCCACCGGGCTGCCCAAAGTCAATCAGCCTGGAAACAATTTTTTCCTGGCCCCGTCCTGGGAAATCCACGATTATCTGATGCTGTAAAACACTCAGGTCGCGCTCGTTTGCTTTATACTGCATTTTCTCCACCATCAGAACCACCAGAAGGTCAAGAGGAGAAATTTTCCTGGTCGGCAAAGGTTTATCACTGAACAACCCCAGCCACTCCAGGGCTTTGATAACTTCTGAATCAGCCGGCAAGCTTAACTTTTTAGCCACCTCAGCCAGCAGGTCTTGCTCTAGTCCCAGGTTCAGGTATTCTCTTAGAAATTCAGCATAAGTCTTTGCCTGCCACTCGCGCTCCTCCAAGCTCAGCAGTCCAAGTTCGCTGATTTTTTTCATCTTCAAGCACCAGCCCGGGTAGCGCAAAGTGCCGCGAAGCAGGGTTTTTATTTCTGGAAGGTTATAGATTTCCCGGTACTGGACCGAATTCCGGTTGGGATAACCTTCAAAAGTCCCCAGGCCTGGGATATCAATCATTTCGTAATGAGCAAAAAGCTCTCTGGCTGGCACCAGAACTTCCTGGCCATCTTTGAGATACCTGGCTTCGTTCGTGCCGGCCAGCAATACGCCCTTCGGACTCCAGGAAAACTTGTAGCCAAAAGGGTTATCATCTTTAATTTCTGGCGCCGGGAGCCCGCCACAGTAAGAGATGAAACTTAATACCTGGCCACCATTCTTCTTGGCTTCTTCTATCAACCTCATGGCTTCCATGTGGTCAATGCCCGGGTCCAGCCCTAGTTCATTCAAGAAAACAAGCCCTTTTTCCCGGGCTTTTTCGTCCAGCTCTCTCATGGCTGGGCTTACATAAGATGCGGTCACCAGGTGTTTACCGAACTCCAGACAAAAAGAGGCTATGTAAGGATGAAAAGTATACGGTACCATACTGGCTACCACTTCCACTTCCGAGACCAGGCGGGAGACAGCCTCCCGGTCGTTCAGGTCAAGTTTTCTGACCTCACCGGCCGGATGAGAACCTACCAGCTGCCTAGCTTTCTCTTCCTCAATATCAGCCACGATGACTTTTACGTTTCCTAATCCCAGTAGATACTCTACCAGAGGACCGGCCACCAGTCCGGCGCCGATTACTGCTACTTTTCTCATTTTTATGACCTCTTCTTGCGAAATAAAGATTAGAAAGTTAATTTTCTTTAATTACAAATATTTTCCCAGATATTTAAAATCAGGGGTAAGCTCTCCGTGATAAGCAATCACTGCTCTCTTTACCACAGGATCGAGCTCCAGCCGGGCAAATTCTCGGTCATACTCAGCCAGGACGATGCCAGGAACATACTTTTTAAGCTGGCTGCTGAAGAAAGTTGAAGATTCCACCGGTAATTCAGCGGGCAAGTTGTACACAGCCAGTACCACCGGGCCTGCTCCGGCAAACCCGAACTCTGCCCGGTGTTCTTCGGGGTTATAAACATACACCGGTTTTTCCGAATCAGTAGCCTGAATAGTACATTCCAGGGCACCGTCAACATCACAGGTTATGTCCCCTATTACCTGGAGCCTGGGCCTGGTTCCTGGCCGGTAAAGCTTTCTTAAAAAATCTCTAGTAATATATCTTGGATACCTGGGAGTCCAGAAAATTCCATTTACCAGAATGTTTAAATATGGAAGGTAATCTTCAGTCACAGGATAATATTTCTCCGGGTTCTGGTAAAAATCTTGAAGGTCAAAAGCAAAATTACCCCGGGGTTTGACCATGTGCTCTTCTTTAAAGACCACTTTATAGACCCGATGCCTGGAGTAATAGCCCTCTTTAACTGTTTCTTCCAGCTCAGCCGGTGCAATTTCCACGGACGGGAGCAGGTCAAAAATTTCCTGCGCTCCCTGAGAAACATGGCCATAGCCAAAAAATCCGCAGATAAAGGGAGAAATCTCCTCCGGCAACCCTTTTTCCTTGATGTCCTCACCAATTTTGGAGGTTTCTTCTTTAATCTCGCTCAGATTGCTGTAATGATAAGCCTGTTTCAACCTCATAAACGGCGTATCGAGACCTAATACTTTCATTCTCTGGCCATAAGCCCAGAGAGAATCAACCATACCTGCATGCCCGGCATAATTACCAAAAAACAATACCCGCCGGCCCTGTTCATCTGTCATTTTTTCGTAATCAATAAGCGTACAGCCCAGCTCCAGAATTTTTTTCAGCATGGGCATGTTGTGAGCCTGGCCTTTTATCGTGTGCGAGAAAAAGACATAAACTTTGCCCCTTTCCAGTAAATTAAGAGGAATTTCCTTAATGGCCAGCACCACCCGACTGGGGCAGAGGTCTTCCTGGACTATAGCTCCGGCCGCCGCATATTCACTGTCGGGAAAAACCCTGATGGTCGAAGGTTGTACCAGAAACTGCAGGGGATAATTTTCTGCCAGTTCTCTAACATGAGCTGGAATCAGCGGTGTCCTTCTTTCCCAGCGGTTTATGTCTTCCCGTCTCAGGCCCACGTTTATTTTCATCTCACAATCCTTTCTCTTAAAAAATAAAATCGAACTTACTAAGATTATGACATTTTTTGAGAAACTTCGTCAAATAATTCCGTATTATATTATTGACGAACCGATTCGGTTTGGACATAATAATCAGGATGATAAGGTTTTATAATACATTAAGCGGCAAGATAGAAGAATTTATTCCACTACGGGAAAACGAAGTACGTCTCTACACCTGCGGACCTACAGTTTATGACTACCCCCACATTGGAAACTACCGGGCCTACATCTTTGAAGATCTGCTAAAAAGGTTTCTGCTCTTTGCTGGCTACCGGGTCATTCATGTGATGAACATCACTGATGTGGACGATAAAACTATCCGGGGAGCCAACAGCCTGGGCATTCCTCTGAACGAGTACACGAAAAAATACATAGAAGCTTTTTTTGAAGATTTAAAAACTCTGCATATTTTGCCGGCAGATTACTATCCCCGAGCTACCGAGCACATTCCGGATATGGTCAGGATGATAAAAGGGCTTCTGGAAAAAGGCTATGCCTATTTTAAAGATGGCTCCGTTTACTTCAGTATTGCCAAATTTCCTGAATATGGAAAGCTTTCTAAAATTAACGTGGAAGAGTTGAAAGCAGGCGCCAGATTGGATGCCGATGAATACGAGAAAGAAAGTGTACACGACTTTGCCCTCTGGAAAAAAGCCAAAGAAGGAGAACCTTTCTGGGAAACTGAGCTTGGACCTGGGCGTCCGGGCTGGCATATTGAATGTTCAGCTATGAGCACTCGTTATTTAGGTCCAACTTTTGATATCCATTGCGGTGGCATTGATAACATTTTCCCACACCATGAAAATGAAATAGCTCAGTCAGAAGCTTACTACGGCCAGAAATTTGTCAACTACTGGCTGCACTGTCATCATCTCGTGGTAGACGGGGAAAAAATGTCTAAATCCAAAGGAAATTTTTACACCTTGCGCGACCTGCTAGCTAAACAAGTCGACCCTCTAGACCTCAGGTTTTTCTTGCTTTCCACCCACTACCGCAAGATGCTGAACTTTACCTTTGTCAATCTGGAACAGGCCCGGGCCTCAAGGCAGAGAATCCTTGACTTCATCTACGAAATCGAACACAGAACCTTTCCCCCAGGTGGTCAGCAAGAAAAAATTAAAGAACTGTCTGACCGAGCCCTGAACGACTTTAGAGAAGCACTTTCTGACGACCTCAATATTTCTTCCGCCCTCGCTGCTCTTTTTGAGTTTATCCGCCAGGTCAACCAAATTATGAGCCGAGAAAAGCTGAGCCAGGAAGAGGCCGGAACTATTTTGCAGACCATCAGGGAAATCAACCGCGTGCTGGACATTTTGCCTGAGAAAAAAGAAGAAGCTTTGCCGCCGGAAATTAGGCAGAAGATTGAACTGCGGCAGAAAGCCCGCCAGGAAAAGAATTTTGCCCTCGCTGATGCCATCAGGGACGAACTCAAAGAACTGGGCATAATCCTGGAAGATACGAGAGAAGGAGTCAGGTGGAAAAGGATAAAATAGCTTCGCTACCCTTCGGACGTTGGGGCGAGGAAATCGCCGCCGAGTTTCTGGAAAAGAAAGGTTACTTTATTCTGGACAGGCACTTTATTTTTCGGCACGCAGAAATTGACCTGGTGGCTAGAGATGGCTCCTACCTGGTGTTCGTGGAAGTAAAAACCAGAAGTTCAGCTGAATACGGCCTGCCGGAGGAGGCTTTAAGCGAGCGCAAAAAAAGATTGCTGAGAAGAGCAGCCGAGGGCTATCTCTACCTTAACCAGCTTACTGGAGTGGATTGCCGCTTTGATGTGGTCACGGTTAATTTTTTACCCGACGGCACTACCAGTCTTAACCATTATATAAACGCTTTTGAATAGATTTCTTTAGGAGCAGAGAGATGAAAAAACTCCATTTCCTACTATATTTATCGGGATTAGTCTTGGCCCTATTTTTAGGTGCGGTCAACCTTCAGTCCCAGGTTCTGCCCTCGCCAGAAGAGATTCTAGGGTTTAAGGTCGGAACAGATTATCATCTGATTAATTACCGTCAGGCTGTGGATTACCTGAAAAAATTGGCTTCGGTCTCTGACCGAATAATTCTCAAAGAAATGGGCCAGACCACTCTGGGACAGCCGATGTACTATGCCATCATCTCATCGCCCGAAAACCTGAAAAACCTCGGCCATTACCAGGAAATAATTAAAAAGCTTTCTCTGGCCCGGGGTCTAAATCCTGATGAAGCTGATAAACTGGCACGCCAGGGTCGGGCAGTTGTTTACATTGACGGAGGACTCCACGCCACAGAATGTGCCCCAGCTCAGCACCTGGTGCAATTAGCCTACGATTTAGTTTCGGCTAAAGACGAAAAAACAAACAACATACTGAACGAAGTTATCACCCTTCTGGTATTTGCTAACCCTGATGGCATGAATATGGTAGCGGAATGGTACCAAAAAAACCTGGGCACGCCCTTTGAGGTTTCTCCTCTTCCCTATCTTTATCATTACTATGCCGGCCATGATAACAACCGTGATTCCTACCTAGCCAACCTGAAAGAAACGCAGCACATAGCCAGGCTGGTAAACCACGAATGGTATCCGGTGATTGTTTATAACCATCACCAAACCGCTCCCTTTCCAGCCCGTATCTGGATTCCACCTAACTCAGAGCCAACTAACCCCAACGTGCACCCGCTCATTGTCCGCTGGCAAAACCTCATTGGCTCAGCAATGGGTGCAGCCTTTGATGCTGCTGGACAGGAAGGAGCTATTTCGCGTATTGTATTTGACACCTGGTATCCGGGCTACCTCACCCAGGTCATGGACTCCCATAACATTATTTCTATCCTGACAGAAACAGCCCTTTACCGTTACGCCACACCCAAGTTCTACACCATCTATGATTTTCCGCCTGAATATCAGGACCTGACCATGTCAGCTTTCTACCCAAGCCCGTGGAAAGGCGGATGGTGGCGGTTAAAGGATGCTGTTGATTACTGTCTGACTGCTTCCAAAGCTGTTCTTGAAGTAGCCGCC
Source organism: Candidatus Aminicenantota bacterium (assembly GCA_014359965.1). Classification (GTDB taxonomy): domain Bacteria; phylum Acidobacteriota; class Aminicenantia; order Aminicenantales; family Saccharicenantaceae; genus Saccharicenans. Next base: position 11,339 of record JACIYK010000025.1, on the reverse strand, counting down.
AGGTTTCGTCAGGAACTTCTGTTCAATAAATACAAGATGGCCACCGACGTAATGGCTAGGTTCAAAAAAGAACCACCCTATGCCTGGATAATCCCCAGAAACCAGAATGATCCGGGCAACCTGGCTCTGCTGCTGAATCGGATGATACTCCTTGGCCTGGAGGTTTATGAAGCTCAGGAGGACTTTGTCTGTGACGGACTGAAACACCCGAAGGGCACTTATCTCATCCCGCAGGACCAGCCCTTTGGCCTATTTGCCAAAAATATGTTTGAAGCCCAACACTATCCGGACCTCAGAAAATACCCTGACCTCTGGCAGGGACTGGTTTCCTCCAGGAAGATTGAAGGCTCACCGATTGAAGCCTATGACATGATGGGCTGGACTCTACCCTATCAATTCAACCTTAAAGTCCTGGCAGCCAATTCTCCTCTCGCAGTCCAAATGAAAAAACTGGGAAAAGTTGATCCCCCGGATGGAACTGTTGAGGGTTCAGGTGCGACCTGTTTCCTCCTTGACTCCCGACAGAATGCCTCTTACGTGGCTATAAATCGCCTGTTTAAAAACAAAGCTAAGATTAGCTGGGCAAAAAAATCATTTCAGGCAGAAAAACAGGATTACCCCGAAGGAACCATTTTGGTGACGGGCGTTAACCGGTCTTACATAGAAAAACTGGCCAGAAACTTGAACCTGAAAATACGAGCTCTCTCTTTCGTTCCGTCCGTAGAAAAATACGAACTCAAGAAGCCAAGAATTGGTGTTTATCAGTCCTGGGTCGCTGTGGAAGATGAGGGCTGGACCAGATTAGTGCTAGATGAACATGAATTCAGTTACCAGGTGCTTCATGATGCTGACATAAAAGCTGGAGACCTGGCTTCTCTTTACGATTCCATTGTCATACCTGACCATTACAACCTGGACCTGATTATAAACGGTCACAAGAAAGGAACTATGCCACCAGAATACCTTGGTGGTTTGACCAGTACCGGCTTGAATAATCTCAGAGAATTCGTCGGACAGGGTGGAACTTTAATTCTTCTCAACAAAACCTGTAATCTGGCTTCTGGGGAATTTAAGGCCTCTGTGCGCAACGTTCTCGAAAAAGCCAAAAGAGAAGAATTTAACTGTTCTGGTTCCATCCTTCTGGCCGAATTTGATACCAGTCACCCGGTGGCTTTTGGCCTGGATAAAAAGCAGCCGGTAGTTTTTGCCCAAAGTTGTGCTTTTGATGTGTTTCCTTCTTTTGACCAGAAAAAAGGACCACGGGTCGTGGCTAAATATGCTGGAGAAAACCTCTTACTCAGCGGATGGATTTATGGAGAACGTTTAATTCAACAGAAAGCAGCTGTGGTAGACATACCACAGGAAAAAGGACGGCTGATTCTCCTTGGTTTTCCGGTTCAGTTCCGTGGACAGCCTCGAGGAACTTTTAAATTGCTGTTTAATGCTTTGCTCTATGGAACGGTCAGAGAGTAAACTCCAGTCAAGTTTAGACCATTGATGGCCGTTTCTTATCCAGACGAGTTAAGGAAAATTCGAAAACAGAAAGATAACTGACTTACTGATTTAGCTCTCTATTTTTCCCAAGAAATTTCAGTTTGACTGTTTGAAAGCAGCAGCTCAGCGGTCCGGCCGTCAGATAGCCATCTGGGCGGTTGAAGGCTCAACAACCTTTCTGACTTCAGCCTGATCTCCAGTTTGTTGGACCAGAGCAGAAATTGGCTGGTGAAGCAGAGGGTGGATAAAATCAGGGGCTATTTCTGCTAAAGGTATCATGACAAAATTCCGCAAGCTCAGCCTCGGATGGGGAATGATAAGTTTTTGTGTTTGAACGACATTTTTTTCTGCCAGCAGTATGTCGATGTCAATCGTTCTCGGGCCTTTGTCTACGCTTGGCACCCTTTTCATCTTAAGCTCAATGTCTTTGACTAGAGCCAACATGGCCATTGGATTTAGGCGGGTTTCTACTTCCAGCACCTGGTTGTAAAACCAGGGCTGGTCGGTAAAATCAACCGGCTCAGTCTCATAAATTGAAGATTCTTTTATTATTTTTACCCCTGCTTTTTGCAGCAGACCCCTGGCTTCAGACAGGTGACGACTACGGTCACCCAGGTTGCTGCCAAGTGATAAGTAGTATCTCATCTTTAGCCTTAAATATTAGCACCAGATTTTTAAATTTCAATAGCCGGAGCAAAAAATATTATAATTTTTTACTGGCCAGAAAACGCAGGGCCGTAGATTATTTTTCCCGGCTTTTTCCCGGTGTATTTTCCTTTCTGCCAGACAACCTGGCCGTTGACTAGCACATAGACTATCCCACGGCTGTATTGATGAGGATTCTGGAAGGTAGCCATATCGGATACCGTTTCTGGGTCAAACAGGACCAGGTCAGCATACATTCCCTCACGAATAAGACCACGGTCTTTCAACCTCATGGTTTGAGCAGGGAGTGAAGTCATTTTTCTGATGGCTTCCTCGAGCGTGAGAACCTGACGGTTTCTTACATACTCTCCGAGAATGCGCGGGAAAGTCCCGTAATTTCTGGGATGCGGATGGCCCTTCCCCATTTCCTGAAGACCGCCGTCTGAGCCAATCATGGTGTATGGCAGCTTCATGAGGGCCTCTACGTCTTTTTCATCCATTTGGAAAAAGATGGCTGAAGCATCCCCTTCTTTGACAATTTCGATAATTAAATCAGCGCCGTTATCAGGGGTAGGTTCCTGACCTTTGCTTTCCAGAATCTGTCTCAGGGTTTTACCCTCGTAATCAGGAAACTTTCGGCTGCGGGCTATGATAATGGCCGAAAGCTTATCAATCCCCCGGCTGGAAGTTAAACGGTTTTTAATAATGGTAGCCTTAACCCTCTGGTAGATTTCCGGGTCGTTCATCCTTTCCAGAAATTTTTCTTTCCCGCCTTCAAAAACGTCCTGCGGAAAACTGCTGGTAAAACCAGAACTGGTGGCGGTGTAGGGATATTCATCCAGCGTTACTTCCACACCCCGGGCTCTGGCTTCTTCTACTGGTCCGGTAATCAAACCTATTTGATTCCAGACCTCTTCATCAGCCAATTTGATGTGGGAAATCTGTACCGGGATACCATTCTTTTCGCCGATGGCAATGCTTTCTTCAATAGCCTGCTTGATTTTCTTGCCCTGGTTACGCATGTGGGTGGCATAGAAACCGCCAGTTTCGCGCAATACGGAAGCCAGTTCAATCAGTTCTTCAGTGCTGGAATATGTTCCAGGAAGATAAGCAAGCCCGGTAGAAAAACCCAGAGCTCCGGCTTTCATCTCCATTCGCAGGAGGTCTTTCATTTTTGACATTTCTTCCGCCGTCGGCGGCGACATTTTCATTCCCATCACTCTTTCTCTTATAGTGTTATGTCCAGCCAGTGAACCAAAGTTGCAGGACATTCCCTGTTTTTTCAACCTGGCAAACAATTCAGCCAGAGGAAATTCGTGACCACCACAATTACCGCCGATAAGCGTAGTCACCCCCTGAGAAAGGTAGTTTTCGCAGCTAGGTATTTCTAGGATATTTCTATCCGCATGAGTATGAATATCAATAAAACCAGGAGCTACTACCAGCCCTTCGGCTTCTAAAACTTCTTTTGCTTCTTCTTGGTTAATTCTTCTTTTTAAGGCTACAATTTTTCCATCTTTTATTCCGATATCAGCTCTGAACCAGGGGTTGCCGCTACCATCCACCACCCGTCCATTAACCACCGCCAGGTCAAAAATTTTTCCTGCGGGACGGCAATTAAAAACCAGAAGGATCAAAAAAATCAGAATAAAAACCAGACCGGCACCAAGTTTTAAAAAATTTTGCTTCATGGCTGTAAAACTCCACTTCTCCTGTTTTTTCATTTTATATTCTGAAGCAAGAATAAAAATAAAGTCAACCTGAAAGTTGATTTACTAGTTCATTTTTATTAATATTTAAAGTTAAAAACATGGACACTAACTGTAATCCTCACTGTTGCCTTGTCCACTCAAAAGAATCAGTCTCAATTTACCTGCATAAAATTAATTCTCGCGGGAGGCTTTAATCATGAAAATTATTTATCTGGATAACGGCGCTACATCTTATCCGAAGCCGGAAGAAGTCTATCAATTCATGGACTACTTCTACCGTAATTTCGGGGTAAATCCTGGCCGCTCAGGGTACGACCTATGTCTGGAAGCCGGGGAAATGGTAGAAAATACACGTCGGATGTTGACTGAATTCTTTAACGGTTCGGACCCGAACCGTTTGTGCTTTACTTACAACTCGACCGATGCCCTCAACCTAGCTATCTGGGGCCTGCTGGAGCCTGGTGACCACGCTATTACCACCACCCTCGAACACAATTCTGTTCTTCGTCCCCTCTATCATCTTTCGCTGGAAGGCGTGGAAGTGGACTACGTGCCTTTCAACCAGCAAGGGTTTGTGGATCCAGATGACATAAAAAAGAAAATCAAAAAGAACACCAAATTGGTAGTGGTAAACCATGCCAGCAATGTAATTGGTACTGTCCAGCCAATAAAAGAAATCGGCCGCCTTTGTCGGGAACATGGCCTGACTTTTATAATCGACGCTTCCCAGTCAGCCGGCAAAGTTCCAATTGACATGAAAGACATGAATATAGATGTAGTCTGTTTTACCGGCCACAAGTCTTTGCTTGGCCCAACTGGTATTGGCGGGCTGTGCGTAGGAGAAAACGTCAACATTAAGATTAAAAGAGCCGGCGGAACAGGCGTTCGTTCGGCCCAGAGAACCCATCTAGAAGAATATCCATACCGCCTTGAGTACGGTACGCCAAACGTGCTGGGTATCGCCGGTCTGCAGGCGGGGTTAAAATGGATTCAGGAAAAAGGAATGGAAAATATTCACCACCATGAGATGAAGCTTACGGAAATGCTGGTTAATGGTCTGAAAAACATAGATGGAGTCACTCTATACTGCCAGGATGACCTAAAGGATCACATCAGCGTTATAGCTTTCAACGTAGATGGCCTGGAGGCTCAGGATGTGGGCATCATGCTGGATGCTGATTATAACATAGCCTGCCGCACTGGACTGCACTGTGCTCCCCTGGTACACGAGCAGTTGGGTACTGACAAATTAAAGGGTGCTGTTCGTTTTGGCATCGGTCCATTTAATACCGAAGAACACACCAAAGCAGCGGTAGAAGCAGTTAGGGAAATTGTGGAATTTACCAAGAAAAGAAAAAGCTAGCGAAAAACGGGGTTAAAGAAAAAAATCAATAAACGTCTTTTTCCCTACCTAAGCAAGCGGAAGTAGACCAGAAATTTAAAAGCTTAAATTTTTCCGTGAATAATACTCGTTTCTTGTCAGCCAACCAGTTGAAAATCTATCAAACGCAACCGTCGGGCTTAGGCAGTCCGGCCACTTTACAGGCTCCCTTAGCCGGACCAGAAGGAAAAAGTTCATAGATATGCTTGAGAGAAATTCCGGTTTCGGCCACCATTTTTCGGATCATCGGAGCCTGGCCCTTCTGCAGATAATAATTTCTAATGTAATTAACAATTTTCCAGTGTTCTTCCGTCATCTGTTCAATGCCTTCAGCCTGTCTGGCTATTAACTGAGCCAGTTCTTCATCCCAGGCTTCCGGCGTTTTTAAAAAACCGTCTTCGTTAAGTTCCAGCTTTTTCCCTTTAAATTCCAGTTCAGCCATTTTTATTGCCTCTTAGTAAGAATAATTTAAAATATTCAGAAATAATTATAGACCAATCCCGCCGCTAAATCTACCGGGCCTGTCGTGGTAGCCAAACAGTGAAAGTGGAACCCACACCCGCGGAACTTTTTACCTGGATGTTACCTTGATGCATCTGGACAATATGTTTAACAATGGCCAGGCCCAGTCCTGTCCCACCGGTCTTACGGGAGCGGGACTTATCTACTACATAAAACCTCTCAAAAATACGGGATAAATGTTCCTCAGGGATACCCAGTCCAGTATCTTCTACCTCCAGGACTACACCACCTTCCTTCTCTTTCACCCGAAGGTAGATACCTCCTTTTTCAGTGTACCGGATAGCATTATCCAGAAGGTTTAACACCAGCTGCTCCATCTGGAAACGGTCAGCTATCAGCGTGGTATTGCCCTCTATTTCCACCTTCAGGTCCAGACCTTTTTCCCAGGCCTTTTTTTCATAATTAGATATCATTTCGTCGACTATTTCCGCCAAGTTGACTGCTTCTTTTTCCAGAACGGCTTCTTTTTCTTCCAGCTCAGAAAGATGACTCAGGTCTTCTACTAGCCTGACAAGTCTTTCAGTATTTCTTTTTATGATCGACAAATAATGTCGGGCTTCCTCCCTCAAATCTTCTTCTTCCAAGGTCTCAATAAAGCCGTTTAAGGCAGTAAGTGGCGTTTTTAATTCATGAATCAGGTTGGCCATGAACTCCTTTTTCTGCCGGGCTAGGTTTTTTACTTCTGTTATGTCACGGAAATTGATTAAGTACCGTCGGCAACTGGCCAGCCAGATGGCCTGGCATTTAAAAATGCGTCCAGCTATTTCAAGTTCATCAGTATATCTTTCGTTTTTTTGTCTGGCTTCTTCTATTCCTTTTATCAAGCTAGGACAGCGCAGGGTTTCCCAGAAAAATTCTCCCCCGGCCTCAAGCTGCGGAAACATTTTTCTTAAAGCCGGGTTGGTCATAAGTATTTTTCCGTTTTCTTCAACTACCAGCCAGCCTTCTTCGGTAGCCGTGAACAGGCTGTTTAGCATCTCTTTTTCTTCTGCCTCTGCAGAAGCCCTTTTTTTCATTTCCTCAACCAGAGCCTCCAGGCCGCTGGCCAGCGGGCCAATTGCTTCATGAAGAGAATGCCGGATAATTATTTCTTCCCCGTGGCCAGCTTTCTCTACCACTCTGGTCAGCTCCTCTAACGGTCTTAAACTCATAACCAAAAAGCAATAAGCCAGCAACCAGCCTAGCAGCGTGATGGCCAGCAAACCAAGCAGCAGAGAATTCCTCAGCTTTTGGTAGGGCATGATGGCTACATCCAGAAAACGGCTCACCCGCAGCACACCTATAATTTCCCCTTCCTGCTTCACAGGGACGGCCACGTAAATAAGCTTTTTCCTGAGAGTATCGCTAAAACGAATGGACCAGGCCTTTTCCCCTTTTAAAGCAGCATTAACTTCTGGCCGATAGCGATGGCTTTCCAGCTCACTGGACTCTTTTTCGGTATCAAAAACCACCGAACCGTCAGGCTTGATAAGAGAAATGCGGGTGCGTGATAGACTGGCCTGAATCCTCAAAATTTCATGCCAGCTAACATCTTCTAGGCTGGAGGATATCCTGTTAGTTTCTAGACCTATAGCCAGAGCCAGTTCTGAAAGATCATTTACCTGTTCTTCTATTCTGGCTTTTTTTATTAAATTTACGGCCAGAAAATAGAAAACCAGGCTCAGCAAAAGAATCAGAGCCCAAACGGGTAATAAATTTTTAAAAAAGAACTTCCTGTTTTTCATGAACATTTTCTCTTAATCTTTCCTATGATTTATCTTGTTTGAAAAGATTATAATCTTTTTTCAAAAAAACAAAAAGTTTTTCTGCCTGTCTTGATGTGCTAAAATTTTTTTAAAGGAGGTGATGTGATGGAAAAATTTCTAATCAGTCTTTTTATCCTATCTATAGGGTTCGCCCCCCTTTTGGCCTCTTCTCAAAAACACGAAGAAGATACATTCCCCACTTCCGGTGGTGAATTGAAAATTACTTTTCTGGGTCATGGGACTTTAATGTTCACTTACAACAACGTGGTCATACACGTTGACCCGGTGAGCAGCGAAGCGGATTACCGACAGCTGCCCAAAGCCGACCTGGTGCTCATCACTCACGAACATTTTGATCACTGCGACCCTGAAGCCTTGAAGATAATACGAAAAGAATCAACCATAATCGTTGGTTCGGCTTCCTGTGCTTCCAAAGTTCCTGGCTTAAAAGTCCTAAAGAACGGAGAAAAATACTCTGTCTACGAACTCGAGATAGAAGCAGTTCCGGCCTACAACCTTCTACACAAAAGACCTGATGGTCAGCCTTTCCATCCCAGAGGAGTGGGCAATGGTTATGTTATTACTTTTTCTGACAAGAGGGTTTATGTGGCCGGAGATACAGAGAACATTCCAGAAATGAAGAATCTCAAGAACATTGATATTGCCTTTCTGCCCATGAACCTGCCTTATACCATGACCCCGGAGATGGTGGCAGAAGCGGCCCGTTGGTTTAAGCCCAGAGTTCTTTATCCCTACCATTACGGAGAAACCGATACCTCACGCCTGGTTGCTCTGTTAAAAGATGTTCCAGAAATTGAAGTTCGTATCAGGAAGATGAAGTAGTGACTCTTAAAAAGAAAAAGGGAAATTTCAAAAAATCGGAATAAAAGACAAAAGCGGCGAAGAAAAAAGTAATAAAAATTAAGAGTAAAGATAAGAAATTTTTCAGATAGGAATACGCACTCAGAAATCAGCCGGTTAATAAACCTGATAAATTCTAAACTCTTTATTAAAAAATTTGATTACCTCCATCAACCACAGAGTGAGCGAAGAGAGGACAAAAATCAATACCCAGTCGAAGGCGGTCAGGTTCTGAGTTTTAAAAATTTTCTGCAAGAAGGGAACATAGACTACAGCCAGCTGAAGCACCAGAGAAACGAGTATAGCCCAGATTAATTTCAGATTAGTAAAGAAGCCCAGCTCAAAAATAGATTTCATCTGGCTGCGGCTGTTCAGGGCATGAAATAGCTGAGAAACAGAAAGAACAATAAAAGCAGCGGTTCGGGCTCTAACAATTCCTTCCTTTTCCACGTTTAGAACGTAAAAATAAGCAGCCAGAGTGCTTAGAGCTATAAACATACCCTGAAGAATCATAAGAACAGCTCTTTTCCTATCAACAATTGGTTCATTCGGTTTTCGGGGAGGTCGATTCATGATATCTCTGTCTGGTGGGTCAAAACCAAGCCCCAGAGCGGGGAATCCATCGGTTACCAAGTTAACCCACAAAATATGGATGGGCAAAAGCGGCACCGGCCAGCTAAAAAGCGCGGCCAAAAACATCACCATGATTTCACCCAGGTTGCAGGAAAGTAGATAATGAACAAATTTTTTTATGTTGTCATAAATAGCTCGACCTTCTTCTACCGCAGCCACGATAGAAGCAAAGTTGTCATCTGTAATGACCATATCCGAGACTTCTTTGGTCACGTCAGTTCCTGTTATTCCCATGGCCACACCGATGTCAGCTTCTTTTACTGCTGGGGCATCGTTTACCCCGTCTCCGGTCATGGCCACCACCTGACCCTTTTTCTTCCAGGCTCTAACGATTCTGAGTTTGTGTTCAGGCGAGACCCGGGCGTAAACCTGGATGTGGCTCACCTTTTCTTCAAATTCCTCTGCTGTCATGGCCTCTAACTCTTCTCCGCTGACTGCCTCTGCTCCCTCATCCAACAAGCCCAGTTCTTTTGCAATGGCTACAGCCGTGACTTTATGGTCTCCGGTAATCATCACAGGTTTTATACCTGCCCGTCGGCAGGCAGCTATTGCTTCTACTGCTTCAGGGCGAGGCGGGTCAATCATAGCCAGAAGCCCGACAAACACCAAATCTTTTTCTATTTCTGAAGCTTCCAGTTTTTCAGGCAGGGCAGAGAATTTTCGGTAGGCACAGCCCAGCACCCTCAAGGCCTGGGAGGCTAAAGATTCGTTTACCCCCAAAATCTTTTTGACGTCTTCAGGGGTAATTGGTCTTTCCTGTCCAGATTCGTAAATAGCAGAGCAATTTTTTAGTAAAACATCAGGCGCCCCCTTGACATAAGCTATGACCTGGCCGTCATGCTGCCGGAGCATGGTCATCATTTTTCTTTCCGAATCAAAGGGGATTTCTTCGAGCAGCGGCTCTTTTTCTTCCAGGGTTTCTTTGCGCAAGCCGGCCTTATAACCCAGAGTTAAAAGTGCTCCTTCAGTCGGATCCCCTAGTACTCTAAATTTTCCAGCCGTTTCAACCAGGGCCGCAGAATTGCAAAGCAGCCCACAGACCAGAATTTTATAAAGGCCTGGAATAGCCAAAGGGTCCACTTTTTTCCCCTGGAGCAGAAACTCTCCCACCGGCTCATAGCCAGTACCGGTAACAGCGAACAACTGGCCATCGGCATAAACATACTTTACGGTCATTTCATTCTTTGTCAGGGTGCCTGTTTTATCAGAACAGATAACAGTGGCAGCTCCCAGAGTTTCCACCGAAGGCAACTTCCTGATCAGGGCATGTCTTTTTACCATGCGCTGCACCCCCAGAGCCAGAGCAATGGTTACTACGGCGGGGAGCCCTTCAGGAATAGCCGCCACAGCCAGGCTCACGGCCGTGAGAAACACCTCCACCAGCTTCCCACCCCGCAGCCATTCCAGGACAAAAATCAGACCCACCAGGAAAAAGCAAAGGTAGACAATCCAGCGACCGAATTGTTCTAGTTTTCTCTGTAAGGGCGTGGTCTCAATTAGGATTTCCTGAATCATTCTGGCAATCCGGCCGAGCTCAGTGTTCATGCCGGTACCCACCACCAGCACCCGTGCTTTCCCCGAAGAAACCGAGGTCCCGGAATAAACCATGTTGGCCCGGTCAGCCAGTGGCACTTCTTCCTCGTCCAGCTGGGCTACGGTTTTGAACACCGGTGTGGATTCACCAGTTAAAGTAGCTTCGTGCACCGAGAAGTTCGGGGTATGATAAACAACCCTGGCGTCAGCGGGAACATGGTCCCCAGCCTCAAGTTCCAGCAGGTCGCCAGGAACAATTTCCTTGGCCGGAACAGCTTTTAGCTCCCCATCCCGGATGACTTTGGCGAAAGGAGCAGCCATTTTTTTCAGGGCCAGGAGAGCTTTCTCCGCCCGGAACTCCTGGATAAAACCCAGGACGGAGTTCAGCAGGACAATGCCGATAATAGCCAGGGCATCTACCCATTCACCCAGAAACCCGGAAACAATGGCTGCACCGATAAGCACCCAGATGAGAAAAGACTTAAACTGGTCCAGGAAGACCTTGACCGGTGAACGGCCAGGAGCTTCCTGAAGTTGGTTGTAACCATACTGAGAAAGACGGCGGGCTGCTTCCGCGGAAGTCAAGCCCTGTTTCAGATCAGAGGCAAGACCTGAGGCTACTTCTTCGGGTGACATCACCCAGTAAGCTATCCCAGTCTTCTTTTCTTCAGCCATAATAACCTCACCCGGCTGGAAATTGATAATGAAATTATAGGTTTTTGATTATATCATTTATTGGCAGAAATTGGATACCAAGACCACTTTTTGGGGTCTTTAATTTACTAATATAATGATTAATAAATTAAAATTTTT
>JACIYK010000249.1 GCA_014359965.1 Candidatus Aminicenantota bacterium | reverse complement strand
TAGAGGAAGAAGTTAGCCTGTGGGCTCCAGCCGAGGCAGGCCAGTGTTTTCTAATCGTTTATGCCAGCCAAGCCCTGGCTGATAAACTCAAAAAAGGCCGGAGTCTGCTTCTTCAAAACCTTAAGGAAAGAAAATTTGAACTTTTTTCCATCGTAAATTTTACAGGGAACGTGATTTACCTTAACGTCCCCCTGGAAAGCAATTTCAGTCCAGAAGGTAGCCGCCTGTGTCTTCTGAAAAAAGTGGATTATTTCCTTGATAAGGAAAAAATTCTAAGGCGTCGTGTTAACGACACCTCTTCCCAGCCTCTATTAGAAGGGGCTGTAAGTTTTGAATTTAAATATTCACTAAACACTAATATCCTGACGGTTAAACTTATCGCTGGAACTAAGAAGGAGGTAACCTATGAGTTGGTCGTTTTTCCTAAAAATATTTTTAAAACCCCCTGGCTGTAAATTGCCCCAAATCCAAAAAGCAAGCTTTTTTCAAAATTTATTACCAGAAAAAAAAATAAAAGCTCTCAACATCTTTCATTCCAGAAATAACTCGCACTTTAGAGAATCTGGCTCGCTTCTGATTATTTGCTGTCTACTCATGGCTTTGTTCGTTACCCTCGGTCTTGGGCTTCTCCTAAATGCTCAAATGTTTTTTCAAGTGCAGGCAGCCAGAAAAATGAACCGCTTGAACAGCTACGCCTGTGAAAACGGCGCCAAGGAAGCCATCGGACAGGTGGTAAGCTGGGCTGATGAGTTTTCCGGCGGTGAAATTGAAGAAAAGGTGTTTCAGGAACTTAAAACTTTCCTGACCTCGGGAAATGAAAAACAGCTCGTGCTGCTTGATTCTGTTTTAAACAGCTTAGAAATAGCTCAAACAGACGAATTTTCTCGCCTTGCCTGGGAAACTCTGCCCGCGGCCAAGCTGACCCGGCTTGATGATTACGGGCCATACCTGAAAACAACGTATGAGTTAATGATAGAAGCAACCGGAAAAGTGCAGGGCTTTCGCTGGGAAAAAGCCGAGCAGGTGAACCTAGAAATAACCTTTTTCTTGGGAAAGCTTCCCCTCAATCGGCTTCCCTTTTCGGTCTACCTAGATGGGCTGAAGAAGGAAGACGAGTCAAACATCAAAATCACCCGTCTGGGCCCAAATAACCTAAAAAGAGATAAAATCATTATAACCGAAATACCCATCATTCCAGATGATGCTTTGCCTCTTCTCGCCAGAGGGTTGAAGCTTTTTAGACCCGATGGTTTGCCCAACTGGCTGCTGCGCCAGGCACTTGGGCTCACGCCGGGAAATGAAAAAGTACCCGATGGTGTTTACCTGGTAAAAGACGATTTAGGTCCAGGCGGACTCTATGTCCAGGGCAACGTAGATGAGCTGCTGCTCGGTCTTGATGGAAATTTTCAGCTCATTCAGTTCAGACAGGAAGATCGGCGCTGGTTAGTTCGTTTTTCGCCAGATAGATATGGCCTCGAATTCTTCACTCCCGAAGGAAAAGAAGAGCTTGAACAATCGCTCCTTCCCATAATTATGGTCAACGGCCGGATTGATTCGCTGGCAGGTGGGGAGAAAAAAATCAGTGGATGGCTTGAGCCAAACGAAAACTCAGACCAACCTGTTTATTTAAGAGGCATTCAATTAACACTTGTCTGTTCAGGTAAAATCAACATCACCTCTAACTTGCTGGCTGAGGGACTTAAATTCCAGGACGGGGTGCCTTATCTAAGAGAAAAACAATCTCAGCTAATCATCTGGTCTACCGCCAAAGATTTTCAAACCCAGGAAAGTGTAGATGGCGGAATAATCCTGGCTGGGCAAAAACCCGATGTTCTTAAAGTAGCTGCCAACCTAATAGCTGCGGGAGAAGGTTTAAAAATAAATGGCCTCGCAGCCGAGACTGAAATCATTGGAACTTTAACTGCCAGAGCTGTTGACCTGGGAAAGAGAAAATTAAGTCTTTTTGTGCCCGAGCCCGTCTTAGATGAATTGAGCAGCGAACTTTCTGTTTATTCCGCTGAAAATCTGCTTTATCTGGATAAAATAAAAATGAAAAAATGGGGGGATATTAGATGAAAGCAGCAATCAATCTTTTTTCCAGCAGCAGCCAAAGACAAAGAGCAAACACCTTGGCTACATCTTCAGGGAGAAAAAAAGAAATTTCAGTCCTCAGAAGTTTTAATGGTTTTTCTCTGCTGGAAACACTGATAACTTTATCAATTATTTCGCTACTCGCCCTTATAGGCGCATCTTTTAGCATAGATAACAAAAAGCATCAGCTGGAAGTAGCCGTGGGTAAAATTAACTCCGGGCTTAATCTGGCCAGGTTTAAAGCTGTTCACCATCAGAGACCGGTGAGGGTCTCTCTGAAAAAAGATGGATACGAAATTTCTGAGTATGAAGAAAGTCTTTCTGCCTGGATAAAGCAAAGCTCTTACCTGCTTGAAGGTGTGCAAATTGAGGCCAATAACAGCCCAATTTTTTATCCAAATGGTACAGTTTCCAACTTGGTCACTATTCGAGTCGGTAACGAACGCGGTCTTTACTCCATAACAATAGCCATAACCGGCAGAGCAAAAATAACCAGGCTTGAATGAATGAAAAAATTGTTCTGACTGCGAAAAAAATATACTCTCTAAATAATATTTGTAAATCTGCCTGTTAATATCTATAAGCCCTAAAAATGTTTTCTGTTTGGGCCCCATAATACAAAGTTTATTTTTCATAAAGCTAACTTTTTTAATTGCTTCAAAATCAATTATTAACTTGCTTTATCAAAAATTTTTTCCCTCTGAAGCTCTCCCTTTAAAATGTTGCCTTTTTTGTTATGCACATCTTATTTTTGACACATTCGACATCTTCATAGGAGAAGAGAAAAATTTATTAAAAGTCGCTTGTCGGCTTCCCTTTAAAAGATGTTATGACAAATAATTTTTAATACCACCCTTGGCAAATATTTCGCGAAAACAATTAATTTCTTAACAAAAAGTAAAATTTAAACGATTTTAAAAATGAACAT
>JACIYK010000248.1 GCA_014359965.1 Candidatus Aminicenantota bacterium | reverse complement strand
GTGTTTCTCAGGCCGGGAAGACCGATCTTCAGGCAGAAGAAAAAGTCTCGGAAAAATCTGCAGAAGCTGCTGAGGAGAGCCAGAAGGCTACAGAGTCAAAGAAGGAAGTTGAAGTAATTAATTTTAACGTTTTAAAAGAGTGGCTGCCTGAGGTTCCCGGTTGGACTAAGCAAAACACCAGGGGATATCAGACTTCCTATGGAGATTTCAGTATATCAATAGCAGAAACTACTTATGTAAAGGGTGAGACAGAAATAGAAGCTGTGCTGATGGACACCATAGGACGGCCGGAGGCAATGGGTAGTTTTAAGATGATGTCTGAAATGAAAATTTCTGCTCAGGATGATAATCACTATGTAAAGACCTATAATCTTGAGGGCTATCCGGCTGTGGAAGAATACAATTTAAAGGATAAAGAGGGCTCTCTCCAGGTTCTGTTAGGCGATAGGTTCCTGGTAACGTTGCGCGGCGACAACATTGAAAACACCGAGGTTTTAAAATCCTTTTTCAAGAATTTTGATCTCAAGAAGATGAAATAAAATTAGGGTTGAAAAGTAGGGCCAGCTCAGGCGTTTTCAAGGGGTTTAAGTCCATATTTACTTTTTTCAGATTTGATAAGTAAATAAACATGGTTTGACTTAATTTTAAGAGAAAAGGTTTTGCCAAAATATCAGGAAAGGGGGTTTTTATGAGCAAAAATTATGTTTGTCCCAATTGTGGGTTTGTCGGGCAGCCAAAAAGGTACACTAAGGGCAGCCTGGGGTGGGAAATACTGTTGTGGATTCTGGGCATTCTGCCCGGCCTTTTCTATTCCATCTGGCGCCTTTCCACTCGTTATAATGGCTGCCCGAATTGCGAATATCCTTATATCGTTCCAGAAGATTCACCCAAGGGCCAGGAGATAATTAAAAAACAGCAGTAAACTAACCGAGCAGAGAAGAGAGCAGGAGGAATGTGTTTTTGCCTTTTTTCTGACTCTATGGAAGTCTGGAATGCAGTCCTCATTGGGCTGAGCCCCATGTTTTACCCGGCGAGGCTGAAGAGCAAAGCAGGCTGTAATGAAGGAAAGCACTCACCAGAGTTATTACCTGGTTGACATGTGCTAAAAATTCCAGTCTGGGTTAAGCTATTGTTTTCTGAAGACTAATAATAAAATCATTAAGCAAAACCAGGTGTTTTAGATGGGCTTTTTGATGATTGAGTTGATATGGTATAATAATAAATAAGAAATTGATAGAATGTATATAATGAAGGTAATATATGCTACAAAATAAAATGTGGGTATAAGCGTCATTTTATGAAACTAAGGGGAGAAAATTTTATGAAAGCAAGCCAAAAAATATGGTTTTTTATTTTCGTCTTGATAGTTCCTTTGCTCATTAGAGCTCAGGAAATTTCCCCGAGAGAGACAGCCAGCAGAATTAATTATGAGCAGGAGAATATTCGTTCGGTACTGGTCAGAGTATTAAAGCAGGGGACTTTTGTTAATGATCTTGCCGCTGATGATTTTGAAGTTCTGGAAAATGGACAACCGTGCGAAATTGAGGCCGTTTACCTAATTGATGGATTTAATCTGAACCGTCTTACCGAAAAGAAACGATTTTCGTTGTCCCTGAACAAAAACTATTTTGTGGTAGTTCAGGCCAATGAATACGACAGAAAATTTGGCGAAGCTGTAGACTTGTTGGTCAACAAATATTTTCAACCTGGCGATACACTGACCTTAATTACTCCGCTGAAGGTTTATCGCTTTCGGCCTGAAATCCTTACCTCCCGGCCTAGGAATATGATAAGTAAGGAATTACAGAACATGCTCAGGTCAGATATTATTCAGGGCAATAGGGAATATAATAACTTGCTTAAGGACCTGCGTCGGATAACCAGAGCCATGGTAAGTTATGGTGGGGAAAGAGCCGGGGTTGAATATGAGGTGGAATCTGATCTGGATGCCACCACCGAGGGCTTTTCTATGGAATTCCTACTTCCCCGCTATAAAGAAACTTTAGAAAAACTTGATAGACTGAGACTGGTGGACCAGAGACGCTTTTTAGAGTTTTCTGGCTCGCTTAAACAAACTCCTGGCCAAAATGTCGTTATTTTTTATTACCAGCGAGAATTCCGGCCGGAACTGAGTCCGCGCTTAATTAATCAGATGATGTCCATTTATCAAGACTACCCACATATCCTCAGTATGTTGATGGAACTTTTCCAGTTTTATAAGCGTGAAGTGAAGCTTGATAAAGAAGTTATTAGCCGGGCGTTAGCTGATTCTGCTGCGGTTTTTAATTTTATTTATTTGGATAAGAAGCCAGATAAAATTAGTGGAGTGGTCATGAATGAGCAGTCTGAAGACGTCTATGAGGCCCTTAAACAAGCCGCTGAGTACACTGGCGGAATATCTGATAACACTTCTAATGCCGTAGAGGCCCTTAAAACATCAATGGAGAATATAGCCCAATACTATTTGATTTTTTACGCTACAGAGCCTGGTCCCTTAGAAACAGGATTTAGAGAAATTAAAGTCAGGTTGAAAAACAAGCCCGATTTTCAGGTCAGACATCGCCGGGGTTATTATCAATAAAATTAAGACCTGAAGACAAAAATTTCTAGTTTGGAGAAGCGTTTTCTATTGAAAATCGAAGGCAGTAACTTGGCCCAAAATTTTTTTGCTCTCTCTTTTCTGAAAGCTCAGAAGATTTTGATGCTTTACTTTTCTTTTTATTCGAACAAGCCAGATAAGGAAAGACCAGCTCTTCAGCAAGTTAACCGAGTGACTCTAAACTCACAGAAAAGCAGAAAGGAAGTGAACAAAATTCCTTGGCTCGTATTCTAGCTCTTCTGGGGTCAGCGATTTTATCGAAGAAAGGCCTTGTTAAAAGAGCGTCTGATAAAAAAAGCGGCGGTAATTGGCCGACAGATAGAATAACTTAGGAGACATGTTTTTATAGATTTAGTCCCAGAATCAAAAGCTGGTTTGATGACGGTTTTTTGGTTTTTTTACAGGCATAAAAGTTGAAACTA
>JACIYK010000247.1 GCA_014359965.1 Candidatus Aminicenantota bacterium | reverse complement strand
TTCAGCAAAAACTCTTCCGAAAAGACCTTTTTTACCGTCTAAATGTTATCAAGATTGAGCTGCCCCCGCTTCGAGACAGGAAAGAAGACATCCCCTTGCTGGTGAAACACTTTATCGACATTTATAACCGGGAAAACAACAAGAATATTGAGGGAGTTAGCGAAGAGGTCATGGAAATCCTAATGGATTATGACTGGCCCGGGAATGTCCGGGAACTGGAAAACGTCGTGGAACGAGCAGTGGTTCTTAGCCGCTCAAACATCATAACCCGAGAAACTCTACCACCTTTCCTGCTGAGCGATAGAAAAATTGTAATTGAGGAAGGATCAAACACCTTTAATCTTAAAGAAAAAACTTTAGAATTTCAGAGAAAACTTATTATTTCAGCCTTAAAAAAAGCTGGCGGGGTTCAGAAGCAGGCTGCTCAGCTTCTGGGCCTCAAGCCTACTACTCTTAACGAGATGATAAAAAGGCTGAAAATAAACATCCATAATTTATCTTAAGAGTCGGTTCAAAAATTATTTGAAATATCCAGGGACTTTATGGTTGGGGTTGACTTTAACCTTTTTCAGCTTCCCCGAATACTCAATCTCAAATTGCTGCTCCTGTTTATCTACCTCAAGCAGACGGGTATATTTACCAGAGGAAGTTTCTATCGAGATTTCCAGAGGAAACCAGAGGGGTTGATTCTGCTGCTGTATGGTAAGAATTAATTTACCAGCCTGCTCACCAGAAATAATTTTTTTACTGACTTTTACAGAAGGAAGCCTTTCCGAATAAAACCAGTCCTGGAAAAATTTTTCCAGGTTTCGACCAGAAACTTTTTCCAGACAGAGGCGAAAATCCACAGTCTTTACCGCCCTGAACATGTTTTTCTGATAAAAATCCTTCAACGCTGCTAAAAAGACTTTTTCTCCCAGAAGATCCCTTAGCAGAAAAAGGACTAGGGCTGCCTTGTCATAAACTATGGCCTGATAAGCCTCATAATCAACATGAGCGAGGCGGTAGCCCAGGATGATTGGCCCCACTTTACTTTTCCTTTTGGTCCAGCGGGAAAATTTCTGGAGAATTTTTTCTGCCTCTTTTCTTCCGTATTTTTTTTCTAGGTAAAAAACAGCAGAAAACTGGGCCAGCCCCTCAGAAAGCCAGTTGTCGCGGTAGGTGGCGTAGGTCACCCCCTGCCCCCACCACTGGTGGGCCATTTCGTGAGCCAGAAAATATTCCTGCCAGGAGGATATAACCACCGGGCTATTAGGATTTAAAAGGATAAGACCAGGCTCGGCAGAAAATGGTAAATAATTTAGAATGATAAAACCTGGTGGTGAATACCCACCACCGGTATTCCAGTAATGCTGAACCACAGAAAGTTTTTCATAAGGATAAGGGCCAAAAGCATCCTGATAAGTTTTCAAAATATCTTCTCCCTCTTCCAGCAGTTCATTCTCTGATCGGGACCACTCCTGACTGACCAGAAACTCCAGGGTTGGCTCTCCCGGCACTTTCTTAACTGTTCTTAACCTGGCCAGAAAAAAGCTGATATATTTGACGGGCTTTAAACTTCCAAAGGCAAAAATTTGGTGACCAAGACTCTCACTCTCCAGCTCAGTTAGTCTGTCTACTTCTTGAAATTCTCTCTGTTTTTTCAGCCTGCCCGTGCTCAGACAATAATAGCCTTCTGGCACAATCAGACGCAGAGAAAAAGTAAAATATTTATCTCTAACCGGCGCCGGGTACCAATCAGCCGATTGACTGAAAAGAAAAGAGTCTTGCGGGGCACTGACAAATATTCTCGTCCCCTGGGGAATTTTCTGTGGCATTACGTCTGAAGTCGGCGGGGCTGGATGAAATTTTCCCCGGTAGTAAACTTGCAACTGAAAATCCTTATCGCGGGCCGGTTTTTCTGCTAAATAAATATACAGGTAATTTCTTAATCTGTCCTGCGTATAGTAAAGTTCCCGGCCCTTTTCATCAACAATTTTTAAAATTTTTAAAGCAGAATTCAACCTAAACTGCAAACTGTCCAAGCTGTCGGAAACAGGCTGAATTCTGAGTCCAGCGCGGGCTGACAAGACCTTATTTTCAGGAGAATAGCTGACGTCCAAGTTGTAATGCCTGATGAGAAATCTTTCTCCCAGGCGCACAAACATTCTCTTAAGACCGGGTTCTTCAACCCGGGGACTGTAACTATTCAAAAGAGAATTCCGCGTACGGTCAAAAAAAGAAATCTCTTCCTCAGCAAAGGGGGAAAAAATATAAGTAAATTCGCCTTTTTTGGCTGTTTTTATTTCTATAACAGTCTCATCTGACTGAGGAATAAAAGTTAATAATTCCTTGGTCAGGGAGAATTCCACCGTAAAAGACCTCGGATAATTCCTGGCATAGATTGAATAAATTTTATTAGACACCACTTCTTCTGGTATCTTCAGGCCGATACTTTCAGCTTCTTCGTACTTCAAGTTATTGTGGAAAAAGCTATCGGCTGCCCGAAGATAAACATACTCCAGGTCATCTTCCAAAAAAGGTTTTTTAAACCTTCTCAGCAGCTGGTGCCGTTCTATTTCATCTGAGGGATAAAAACGCACTTTTCCTTTGCCCACAACAATCATGGCCGTATCAAAATCAGGCAGGTTATCAAAAAATATTTCCGCTTCAGAAAAAGTAATCCTGATATCTTTCTGTTCGATAATGACATTTCTGGCCAGTTTGCTTTCAAGACCTGGAAACTTCAGAAAATACAAATTTGTCTGGCTGCTGATAACCTGACGTTCCAGAATTTCTATCTCCTCTTCCAGTTTTCGGTAGGAAAACTGCCAGATTTCTATCATCGCCTGGAACTGGTTATTGAGTAAAACATGAAAATAAGCCCGGTTGAGATGAGCCGTATCCTGACTACCTCCAGCATAGAACATCCTCAGGCGCTCCATACCGAGGTCTTTAAAATATGACTGAAGTACGGCATTTTCTTCTTCTCTTATTTCGGGGACGCACAGAGTTGCATATTCCTCAAAGGACCGGTTTTCCAAAAATTTTTTGAGCTTATTAAGCTGCTCCGATAGTTCGT
>JACIYK010000246.1 GCA_014359965.1 Candidatus Aminicenantota bacterium | reverse complement strand
ACGTAATTTTTGTCAAAAACGGCTGGAAGTGGTTTTATCTTTTCCAGTTCTTCACGCACCGGTTCTAAATGTTCCTTTCTCAAAACGCCAGCTTTGAGCGCAGCTTCATAAGCGTTATCAGGAAAGATATCCCAGGCCGTGAAGACCAGGTCATCCAGCTCTGCCAGTTCCACAAAATCTTTAATCCTGGGCACTCTTTTTTCCGTCCTCTTGCCCAACCGGATAGTGCCCATCTGAGTTAAAGAACCAAACGGTTTTCCCAGGCCCTTTCTGGTCAGGAGCACGCCGGTAATGAAGGTAGTAGCCACAGCTCCCAGTCCGGGGATCATCACCCCGAGCTTTCCTTCTGGTTTCTTGATTTCAATTTTATCTTTCATTGCTGTCTCCTTAATGAAAATTTTCATATAAATCAGACCATAATGAACAATTCCTGTTTTTAATTAACTAAAAACATATCATAGGGTAAATATTTCTTCAAGCAAAACCATAAGGTTTGAATCTGACTAAGGGTTTGATTTTTTTCGTATTAACACATATAATTTTTCACAAATGGCAAATTATGAGAACAAAGGATTCCGTTTTTTACCGGCCAGGTTAATAATTTTTACTCTCGACCTTTTTGATCGTTTGTCCCGAGTTTTTGTTCGTCTTAAAATCCACCCCAACTGGCTGAGTCTGGCCGGGTTAATTTCGGGCCTCGTGGTAGGAATTTGCTATGCCACCCACCAGCCATTCTTGGCTCTGGTCTTCCTGGCTTTCTGCGGCATGCTGGATATTCTGGACGGCAAAGTGGCGACCAACGGAAATAAAAAGACGTTATTCGGAGCAGTCTTTGATTCCAGCCTTGACCGCCACTCTGAGTTTGCCATCTACCTGGGACTTGGATTCTATTACAAAACTCACTGGATTCTTTGGGTTCTGGCTCTGGCCTTTCTGGGCTCCACCATGGTCAGCTACACGCGGGCAAGAGCCGAAAGTTTGGGGGTGGATTGCCGGGTAGGCATGATGCAACGGGCAGAAAGGATAGTGATTCTTCTGCTGGGTAATTTCATCGGCCTGGTTTTTAACTGCTTTAACCAGGCCATGATAGTTAGCGTCGTCTTTATAGCCCTGGGGGCTAACATTACCGCTATCCAGAGACTGGCTTATGTCTATAATTACGAGCGGAGAAAAAAAAATAACCCGGGAAATCTCGGCTGAATTATTTTCCTGACGTGGAAGAGCCGACCTTTTTGGCTAGTTCCTTTTTTCTTTTCTTGACCCAGCCTGGTTTTTCTACCTGCCTGGCCCGAGCGATGGCCAGAGCTTCAGGCGAGATATCCTCAGTGATGGTTGAGCCTGCAGCCACATAGGCCCTCCGACCAACTTTAACAGGAGCTACCAGTTCGGTACCTGACCCGATAAACGCTTCTGCTCCAATATAAGTTTTGTGTTTGGCCACTCCATCATAATTACAGGTAATCGTCCCAGCTCCAACGTTCACCTTATCTCCTACTGTGGCATCACCCAGGTAGGTCAGGTGCATGGCCTTGGAACTACGGCCAAATCTGGTCTTCTTCATCTCCACAAAATTGCCCACCCTGCTGCCGCGAAGAAGATGGGTTTCTGGACGCAACCTGGTAAAAGGCCCAACCTGCACTCCATCATCCAGCCGGCAATTTTCCATCACCGTAGAATCAAAAACTTTCACTCCTTGTCCGAGGCGGCTGTTGATGATGTGGCAGTGGGGAAATATCTGGCACTCTTTTCCGATTTTGGTATCACCTTCAAGGATAACAAATGGATAGATGACGGTCCCTGGCGCTATTTTTACCTCAGGAGAAATCCAAACCTGCTCCGGGGCCAGAATCAAAACTCCTCTGGCCAGTAGTTCCTGCACTTTACTTTTTCTTATGGTTTCAGCAACAAAAGGCAAGTCAGACCATTTATCAATAACTTTAAACTCTCTGGCTTCCTCCCCTGATAACCATTTAAAACCTATTTTCTTCCCCGCTCTGTCAGCTGCTTCAACCAGCCCAACCACCTCAACCTGGCCGTCTTTGTTAAATAAGCTGAGCTCGTCTGGCCAGTCATCATTTTTACTGATTTTAATTATGGACAGCCCGGAATAAACGTAACAGTCTTCAGAAACTGAATTTTTTTCCTCAACTCTCTCTCCGACCAGTGTCACATCATTTTCCGCCCGCAGATGGTATCCCAGAATTTCCAGCAGCACCTCCGGGTTGGCCGGAAACAAATCCGAAGAAAGTAATAGCAGGTTTATGGTGTTCGATTTTTTCAGGGACTTTCCCTTAACCAGTCTGGTAGTGATATCTTCTTTCTTCTGGGTGATAAAGTTCAGCCTGGCATCTTTTCCCGTGAAAACCTCTTCCTTTTCTGTTATCAGATGAATCTTTTCCGGTCGAAGAATTCTTAGGCTTTTGATGAGATAAGAAAGGATGTTTCGGGGCGAAACGAAATCTAGCTCTATTTCACCCTCAAGCCCAGGTAGAGGCACCTGGCTGAGAAATACTTGTAGATGATATCTCATGTAAGTTTGACCAGAACTTTAAACCTCTTGTCATCCCAGAGTGCCTGAAAATCTGGCTCATTCTGGGCCAGGATGGCCAAGGATTTATCTTTCTGGATGGCTTTTTTCAGGGCTTCCAGACTTTCTTCCTGGCGACCACTTAAAATGTAAGCCGTGGCTATCAGATAATAAATTTTGGCCTCTTCTTTTTTAAATTCCAGAGCTTTTTCCAGAAGCTTCAGAGCTCCTTCGTAATCCCCCTTGTTGATTTTCATCTGGCCGTAAAATAGATAATCGTCCAAGGTTTTGGGTGATAAGGATTCTTTCTTAGTTCCTCTTTGGCAGACTGCCAAGTAAACCTTGGCCCGGTCAGTCAGCTCATACTCATCTGGAAATTTCTCAATCAAGTTTTCGAAACTAGCACTGGCTTTTTCATAATCGCCTTTTCTAAATTCTTTTATAGCCTGGCTGTAAAGGTTTAAAGCCTTTTGATAATCGTCTTTTTTCTTAACTTCGTTCACCGTACACTCCTTTGGCCGCCGACACGTTGAGGGTCC
>JACIYK010000245.1 GCA_014359965.1 Candidatus Aminicenantota bacterium | reverse complement strand
TTTCAGCTTTTTATAAGCTTCTAAAATAAATTCTGGTTTCAGAGGGCTTTGCCGATAAAAACGGTAGGAGTTCTGAATAGTAAGAGTTGTAGGTATGGCTACGCCGTAAAAACCAAGACGGGCAAAAACTTTAAGGTCTAGGGTTAGTCCCGCACCTGAACTTGGGTCAAAGCCGGCTACGGTCAGAAGAACTTTTTTCATGTCACTATTTTAACTTAAATTATGTTCTTGTGATAAAATTTAAATTATGAAAGCTCGTTTTCACGCTTTCTTTTCGGGTCGGGTTCAGGGAGTGGCTTTTCGTTTTTTTGCCCAGCACGTGGCCAACATGCTGGGAGTGAAGGGCTGGGTGAGGAACCTTTACGACGGTCGGGTGGAGGTGGTGGCTGAAGGTGATAAGGAGGCTCTGGAGCAGTTTCTGGCGGAGCTTAAAAAAGGCCCCCGGCTAGCCAGGGTAGAACAGGCAGAGGTCACCTGGGAAGATTACCGGGCAGAGTTTGTGGATTTTTCCATCAGGTTTTAAGGTCTGGAGTGGAAAACAATCAGGAGTTGTTTTTCGTTTTTAAAGAATGGCGAAATTTATCACGGCATTCTTCGGAACAAAAATAAAAGGTTTTGCCCTTGTATTTTTCTATGAGGGCCTCATCTTCAGGAATGTAGGTGTTGCAAACTTCATCTTTGACCATGATTTTTCTCTTTTCTGTTTTCGAACCCGGGTTGGCTGGTTTTGCAGCTGCTTCTCCAATAGCCTGGAAAAATTTTACAAACTGATAGATGAGATAAAATATGATGGCTAACAGAATTAATCTTATAAACACAGAAAGAATTTAGCTCAGCTATTTGATTATGTCAATACAGCTCGTGTTGAATGAACAGCTGTTTAATTTCTGATGATTAGACTTGTCTTCTGAAATAATCTAAACTTAAAAACTGAAGCCAGGTAGCTTCAACTCCAGCGTGGATAATTTTCAATCCTGGAAGGAGGAAATATGAAGCTTAAGGATTTATACCAGAAAGCCATTGAAATCGGGATTAAGTGCGACCTCAGAGGAGAGAAGGAAATCAAAAAAATTCTGGAAAATGAGAAGAAAAAATATGAACAGCTTTCGGATAAAGAAAAGAAATATTTTGATACCGACCGTCTTTTCAATCCATATGCAGACAGCCGTCTTCTGGTGGGTGAGCCGGAGCAGGAAGTTAAAACAGCTCTTTGTGGAATCGATATGGAGGTGGCGGAAGTGTTGCTGGCTTACCTTCTTAACCGGGATAGGGGGCGAGGAATTGACCTGATCATCTCTCACCATCCTGAAGGCCGGGCTCTGGCCCAACTTTCTGAGGTGATGGCTTTGCAAATTGACCTGTTGATTGCCGCCGGAGTCACGCCGAGTGTGGCAGAGCAGCTGATGGGAAAAAGAATGGAAGAAGTGGCTAGAAGGCTTCTACCGGTAAATCATAACCGGACGGTGGACGTGGCCCGTCTTTTAGGCTTGCCCTTTATATGTTTGCACACACCGGCGGATAATTGTGTAGTTAGATATCTTTCAGATTTATTTGAGCAAAAGAAACCCGAAACTCTTAAGGATGTCATAGAAATCCTAGAAGAGCTGCCAGAATACCAGAAAGCCAGGGAACAGGGGGCGGGGCCGAAGATTCTTTCTGGCGCGGAAAAGAGTCGGGCCGGGAAAATATACGTTGATATGACTGGTGGCACAGAAGGCTCCAAAGATATTTTTGAAAAGCAAGCTGCGGCGGGCATAAGTACCCTGGTAGGGATGCATTTCAGCGAAGAAGCCCTGGAAAAAGCGAAGAAGGCCAATCTGAACGTGTTAGTGGCCGGTCATATGGCGAGTGATACCCTGGGCCTGAATCTTTTGCTGGATCAGGTGGAGAAAGAAACCGGAGAAAAACTTGAAATTATCGCTATTTCAGGCTTTGAAAGAATCAGGCATTTATCTTAGTTGGCTTGGCAGGAAGATTTTGTGGAAGAATTAATTTAAAAAGACAGAAAAAAGAAAAGCTCTGGCGGGAAATTTATGTAAATGCTGACAGAAAAAATTATTGATTGGCCTCGAGCATAACAAGCCGAGCGAAAGTTTTGGCGTCTTCCAAATCATGGCGGTCGGGATGGGAAGCAGCAGTAACAGCCATCTCAGTCCAGAGCTCATGCTCGGGTGATTTCCCCAGAACTTCCAGCGCCTGGGGTGAAACTTTCCCCCGGCAGCTAAAGGAACCCAGGACTTTATTGCCACCGCTCAATACTAGCGCCTGTTCCATGGCTTCCATTGAAAGCCTGGTGCCAGGAATGGAACCGTGGGTCATAAAAAGAGCTATCTTTTTTCCCGAAGGAAGGTTCTTTAAGAAGGCTTCCACTTTGTAAGGTAGACTGTGTGAGTGCACAGGAAAACCGATAAAAATTAAATCAAAATCATCAACATTCTGGACTTCAGTCAGGGGGGTCAGGCTTTTTGGTTCTGGTAGAACTTCATATATGGCTTCGGCTACCTTCTTTGTATTACCTGTAAGGCTGTAATAAGCAACTAATTTTTTCATTTTATACTCTCTTAATTTCAATTTTTTTATTTTCTCTATTTCTCCGTTAAACTTATCATACGATCAGCTCTAAGCCCTTTTTTTTCTCTTATTCTCTATTTTGCCATAAACAGGCCTTTGCTTCCACTTTTTGACTCAGGCTAAAAGACGTTTTTGTCCGAGATAGGCCTTTATTAATTTTCTTGTTTTTGTCTCTCCATTAATTTGGGAAAGACAAGCGTTATCTTTGTGCCGCGGCCAGGCTGGCTTTCCACTAGTATTTTACCTTCATGTTCTTCCATAATTTTACGGCAAATAGCCAGACCGAGTCCTGTCCCCCCGGGTTTGGTGGAAAAGTACGGCTCAAAGAGACGTTCCTGGACTTCTGACGGCATTCCCACACCTGAATCCCTGACTTCCACTTCAATTTCTTCAGGGGTTTCTCTCAGAGTGAGTACTACTTGACCTCTATTCTTGATAGCTTCTACGGCGTTGATTATTATATTCCTGATAGCCACATGCGCACGCTGAGGCCGCGCTGGTT
>JACIYK010000244.1 GCA_014359965.1 Candidatus Aminicenantota bacterium | reverse complement strand
ATCCGCTTGATGAAAATTTGAAGCCAGGCATGACCATGGGTCCTTATGGCGTGCACTGGGACCGCGGGCAAACCTGGTGGTCAATGGTCAGGCCGTACCATGATTACATTGCCAGATGTCAGTTTATGCTCAGCCAGGGGCAGCCGGTGGCTGATATCCTGTACCTGACGCCGGAAGGGGCGCCGCAGGTTTTCAGACCACCAGCTGGAGCTATGGACGGGACAGAAATCTTGCCCGATAAAAAAGAATATGCTTTTGACGGATGTTCGCCAACGGCTTTGATAAAGCTGGCGAAGGCGCAGAGCGGACGGATTGTCTTTCCAGGCGGGGCAAGTTACCGCCTGATGGTTCTGCCGGCGCTGGAAACTATGACGCCAGAGCTACTGAGTAAGATTGAAGAGCTGGTGCGGGAAGGTGCCCAGGTGGTTGGCAGCCCGCCGAAAAGGTCGCCTTCACTTGAAAATTATCCAGAGTGCGATATGAGGGTGAAGGAGATAGCGGAAAAGATATGGGGAAGCCTGGAGTGGCCGAAAGATTTGACCGGGCATCAATACGGGAGGGGTAAAATATTTTTTGGAGGCAGGTTGAGCCCGGAGCCGGTAAGGAACAATTCCAACCCCCTTGAGGCCAGGCTTTATCCCGACTATCAGGACACAGTGGAGGTGCTTAAGCAGATCGGAGTTAGGCCCGATTTTACCTGCCGCACAGGAAAAATCCGTTATACCCATCGTTCACTGTCTGAAGAGGGGTGCCAGATTTATTTTATTTCCAATCGGACAGGTGAAGTGGTGGAAGATGTGTGTCGATTCAGGGCTGGGTCGCTGTCAGCAGAACTCTGGGACCCGGTTACTGGAGAAATCAGGAAGCTTGAGAGCGTGGGCGAGGTGCCCGGAGGCGTTGAGATAGGAGTAAGGCTCGAGCCGCACCAGAGCTATTTTATAGTTTTTGAGAAGGGCCTGAGCGCACCTGAATCAGAGATTGAGTATGAAAATGAATCAGAAAGAAAACTTCAGATTAATAGAGGCGAGGCAGAAAAAAAGCCTATGTCATCTGAGTTAGGAGGGAGACAATTAGAAGGTAAAAAAGCAGAAATAGAAGAAGCAGGAAAGAAAAATCTGGAATTTTCTAATTCAGGAAAGGTCCGTCAAGGCCCGGAAGCGGGACTTAATGATAGCTTGCTGGTACGTGGTGAGAATAATGAAAAGCAGCAGCAGGAACAGTTCAGAGAGGCTATGTCCAGGAACTTTCCCAAGGCCCATAATTTGATGGAAATTTCAGGTCCATGGAAAGTCTGGTTTGACCCCAAATGGGGCGGTCCTGGGGAAGTGATTTTTGAAAAACTGATAGACTGGTCAAAACATCCGGCTGAAGGGATCAGGTATTATTCAGGAACAGCGGTTTATACCGTGAACTTTGATCTGCCAGCGGGCATAAAAATTTCTCGAGGTGACCGGCTTTATCTTGACCTTGGTGAAGTCCAATGCCTGGCACGGGTAAAGTTGAACGGTAAAGAGCTAGGAGTGGTCTGGACTAGGCCACCACGCCTTCCTTTAACCGGCCGGCTGAAAAAGAAAGGAAATCAGTTAGAGATTGAGGTGGCTAACCTCTGGGTAAACCGTATGATTGGAGATGAGAATGAACCGTGGGATGGGGTGGAGAACGGGAAGTGGCCAGAGTGGCTGTTAAAAGGCCAGAGGCGGCCGACTAGGCGCTATACCTTTGCCCCTCACCGTTTCTACAAGCAGGGCGACCCGCTGCTGCCCTCCGGCTTACTCGGTCCCGTACTAATCCTTAAAAATGGGGAGACCATCTAATTTTCCATTTTTTTCCCCTTGGTTAAATGGGGGACGAACAGGGGACACAATACTCATTACCCAATTTTTATCCCTGGAAAAAATGGGGACATAATCTATTTTTCCATTTTTTCTTTGGAAAGCGGGTTCAAGGAAGCTGGAAACAAGTAATGAAACCTGTGACAGGAAACTGCTGACACAATTCCAGTTTCACCAAAAAGGCTGACGGGTGCAAAAACCGAGGCCAATAATCAGCGCCACCATCCTTTCTCTCCTATTTTTTCTCTGGTTAATAAATAAGTTTTTACCAGAGGCTGATAGATAGGCCAATTACTGGGCATATAATAGATCACCCCCATTTTTTTAGCCTGAAAGAGCAAAAATAAAAACGCCATATATCTTTAATTCAACAGCAAATCTTTTATAATCTTATCTGAAACTTCATTTTCATTTTAAAAAGCTTTTCCTAGGATTAAAAAGTCAACTGCCACAGCCAGGCTGATAAGTGTCCCCAATTTTGGAAATTTCTTTCCAGGAAAATTAGGAAATGTGTAGGACGTCACTATTTTTTCTGCACTATTTTTCTGGCCTTAAAACCAGCACCCTGTTGGTCTCAGGGGTCAGCTCAATTAGAAATATCTCAAAATTGTTATCGGTCGCAGAAGGTAAAATTTCAAAGTCAGGACATAACCCCGCTTTGGTTCTGTAAACAAAACGATTACTGATTTTATAATCCTGGTTTAATTCTATCAACTCATAAAATAAAGCCCTGCTTCTTACAAAATAGACAAACTGCCCTGAAGCTTTCGCGGCCTCAAATAAATTAAAAACAGGGCTCTGACCGGGTTTAAAGCTACTGAAGCTCTTGATGTTAGCGGCTCGCACATCTCTCAGCAATTCTTTTATATCATCAACTTCCTGGACCAGTTGTCCCTTGTAATCATAAATTCTTATATCTCCAGTAGTTCGAGAAGCAAGCATGACCGATTGGTTACTCAGCCCGATTATTATGAAATCGTTCAACAGACCAGGGATAATCTGGCCCATTTTTATCGGTTCTCCGAAAGAGTATTGGACTATGCCATCCTCATCCAGCACATCTACCAGGCGCGACTGATCGGTTTTTACGCTACGGGTGCAAAAAAATTTACCTTCTTCGGAAATAAAAATATCTGAATAAAAATTAGCGAGTTTAATTGATTTGAGCAACTTTCCATCTAGGTCAAAAAACTGCAGACGATATCCGCCGGGGTCCCATACGAACAGGGACCCATGGTAGAAACCAATTTTACGCGGATAA
>JACIYK010000243.1 GCA_014359965.1 Candidatus Aminicenantota bacterium | reverse complement strand
GCTCTACCTGGCCAGACTGGTCCCAAAAAGGACGGTTATGCTTTGCTGGATAATTTGAGGCAGATTTTCCAGGAGGCAGGTAAATCTGGTAAGTGGGAGGTGGAGAAGATTTACCAATCACTCAAAGACTCAATGACCGAGGCACGCCAGCTCCGGGAACAAAAGCAAATAGATGGACCATTTTTTGTCCGTTATCAGAGGCTGTTGCAGGTAATGAAAATGACGGCCGCGGCCGACCCGGACCTTATAATGAAGCCAATTATAGACCGTGAAGTGGAGCGCTTTATAAATGAAGTTCTCGGTGAAGAGGTAAGAGCTGACCAGCCAGAAGCTATCCATTTGCTGGGCCTGGCTTTCCGCGATGAGATAATCAACCTCAGAATATATCTTGATAACCGGGAGAAAAAAGAAAAGTTGATAAAGGAGTGGAATGAAAAGATGTTCAGAATTAAGAGTAAGAAATAATCCCGACCAGCTTGCACCTCTAAGGGAAAAGCTCCGACGACCTCAGCGGCAAGTTTTATAAAAAATTATTTTGCAGATATGTAAGTTGATAGTTAACTTGTCTAGTGAAAACATAAAATATAAATATGAACGCTTTAATTTGTAAATTTTCCCTTGAGGTAAGGACTTGACCCAGGCAAGGAATAAAGGTATAAAAATATCTCGTTTATTTTAGCTCTTTGAGTTTTAATCACACTCCGAGCCGGTGAGCCTGAAGCCATTAAGGTATGGACGCCGGCCGATAGGGTATGGCTGGAAACGGCCGCTGCCTCCCGCTCAGGAAAGGAATAAAGGATGAATTTTTAGGGCATGCTTTCCTGGTGGAAGGCATGCCCTTTTTTTTTGGTATCAAGAGAATTATTTGAAAAAGTTTGTCCGAAAGCAAAGCGGCGGTGAAAAACGAGGAAGCAATTAAGAGCAGATAAAGTTGAATTGGAGGTACATATGTTTTTAATAAAGCGCATGAAACCGCTCCTGAGCCTGACTGCTAAATGTTCACAGCCTGAGATTTTATTTAATAGCCTTAAAAATTAGAAATGATCTGAGAGTGTTAAAAAAAAAATTTAGAAAAGGAAAAATAGCTTAAATAGAAAAGCATAGATAAACCAAAAAAGACTAAGAGGAAGAAAATAACAGTCTGGCTGGAAGAAAAATTGGGATAAAAGGATTCCTTAAAAATGGCGAAAGAAAGAAAAAATCCAGCAAAGATAACGGAGAGGCAAAATAAGAAGAAAAAAATATTCTATGTTTTTTTACTTGTCCTAATACTCATCCTCGTCTGGATAACAGGCAACCTTATTAATAAAGGTAATAAACTTGAGGGTGAAGGCCGCGTGGAGAACACCGCTACCAGTCAGCCAACCGGTGGCGAGCTGATTGTGGCTACTACCACCAGCCTTGAAGACAGCGGCCTGCTGGACCAGCTGAGGCCGGTCTTTGAAAAAGAATCTGGACTCAAGGTCAAAGTAATTGCGGTGGGCACTGGGGAAGCACTGGAGATGGGCCGTCGCCAGGTGGCTGACCTGCTCCTGGTCCATGCCCCTGACCTTGAAGCTAAATTCATGGAAGACGGCTTCGGAGTAAGACGAGAAGAATTCATGGCCAGCGAAATGGCTGTCGCTGGTCCGTCAGCTGATGAGGCCGGCATCAGAGGAAAATCTCTGGTTGAGGCTTTTAAAAGAATTGCTTCAGCCAGGCGTCCTTTTATAAGCCGGGCTGATAAATCGGGTACTCATCATCTGGAGCTAAAAATCTGGGAAGCTTCTGGAATTAATCCTTCGGGCGATTGGTACCTTCAGACTGGCCAGGGTATGGCCGAAAGCCTGCGGATAGCTTCAGAGAAGCAAGCCTACATCCTGACCGATTACCCAACATTCCAGAAGCTTGCGCCTGGGCTGAATTTAGAGATTCTGAGCAGGGATGAACAGCATAAAAATATCTATTCAGCCATTGCCGTCCGCAACATCACCGGCAAAATTAACACAGCTGCGGCCGAAGCCCTGATTGATTTTCTTATATCCGCCAGAGCCCAGAAAATAATTTCTGAATTCGGCCGGAAATCACCTGAGGACAGACCGCTTTTCACTCCACTGCGGTTAGGCCAGTCCCTGGGTGAAGGAGAATAACAGAAATGCCCCTGGGAGAAATTCTGGAAATAACCTGGCTCAGCCTGGTGGTCTCTGGTTCCGCTGCCATTCTGGCTCTTCTGTTTGGCTTACCTTCAGCGGTGCTGATTTACCTCAAGCAATTTCCTGGCAAAAAGTTGCTCATAGCTCTGCTCAATACAGGCATGGGGCTTCCGCCTGTGGTGGTCGGCCTCCTGGTGGCCATCCTTCTTTGGAGGACTGGGCCCCTGGGCTTTTTGGGGCTGATGTACACACCAGCCGCTATGGTCCTAGCCCAGTTTATCATTGCCCTGCCTCTGGTGACTGGTCTTTCGCTGGCAGCCCTGCAGCAGGTAGACCCGCAGGTGATGCTTCAGGCCAGAGCTCTTGGGGCTAACAGCTGGCAGATGGTAGTCGTGCTTCTTAAGGAATCAAGGATGGGACAGCTGGCGGCCATTATCACCGCTTTTGGTGGAGTTGTTTCTGAAGTAGGGGCGGTGATGATGGTTGGCGGAAACCTCAAAGGCTACACTCGGGTGCTGACCACGGCTATCGTGCAGGAAACCAGGATGGGTAATTTTCGCCAGGCTGTTTATCTGGGACTGATTCTTCTGGCCCTGAGTTTTGCTATCAATTGGTTTTTAACTTCGCTTCAGCAGAAAGGAGCTGACAGGTGGAAGGGCCCGCGCTGGAAGTAAAAAACTTAAAGTACTCCATCAACCGGCGGCTGATAGTGGACGTTGATTATTTTGACCTAAAAAAAGGAGAATGCCTCGTTCTTTTTGGACCGAACGGCGCTGGTAAAAGTACCTTTTTGCGGCTAATTTCCTGGCTGGAACCTTTTGACTCGGGAGAGATTTATTACCGCGGAAAAAGAGTTACGGAAAAAGAGGCCCCGGAGTTAAGGAAAAAAATTGTCTATCTGCTGCAGAAGCCGGTGTTTTTCCGGGGCACGGTTCGCGACAATCTTCTTTTAGGACTTAAGTTTAGAAAGCTTGACCGGAAGGAACAGGAGAGAAAGCTGGAAAAAATAGCGACTGTTTTTCAGATATACCGGGAACAGCTCATGGCTGATT
>JACIYK010000242.1 GCA_014359965.1 Candidatus Aminicenantota bacterium | reverse complement strand
TCAGAGGCGGCTTTCAGAAAGGCTGTTTTTTCTGCCTCCGGGGACGAACATCTGACCCTTTTCCTGTTTTCTTCTCTTTCTCCAACAAGAAGCCTTCCCCAGTCAGGACCGCTCTTCAGCAAAAAAACTTTTCCCAGGGCCACACCAGCTGAAGCGGGCTGGCCGGTTAAATAAACTTCTTTTTCCTCCAGAACAATTCGGGGAACAACCGCACCCCCAGCCGGGACTTCTTTCAGGGCAGCTTCTTCTTTTAGCGGAAGTTCCTGAAGCAAAAACTGCCTCAACTCAGCAGCAAATTCTTTTTCACCGTTGCCGGCAATTATCAGGCGACAGGTGTCGTGGTGCTGGGTGTCAGAAGTCACCAGTGAGAGGACGCTCTTGGCGTCAGCTTTCCGCCCGTTGCGGAGGTTTTCCCAGACTATCTCGCCGGCAAAATTCTGACACTTTTCCTGGATAAAGCTGGCCGGCCGGGCATGAAGGCCCAGCGGCAGAGGAAATTCAAAAGTAAATTCAACCGCCAATTTCTTCTTTCACCTTCTCTAAAATTCCTTCGGCATTCTTAATGGCTTCCTGAACCGAAAATTCAAAAATCTTTTTGCCTTCAAAGCGCTCAGCTTTCTGAACCGGAATGCCCACGGCAAAAATCACGGCGCTGGCTTCTTTGATGTCCTCTTCCTGCAGCTCGTTTTCAATGCCCATAGCCCCCTGGGTTTCAACTTTGATGGATAAACCCATCTTCTTGGCTACCCGCTCTAACTGTTCAGCAGCCATGTAAGTATGAGCAATTCCGGTAGGACAGGCAGTTACGGCTACCAGTTTCATCTCATCCTCCATTTTTTAATAATCAGGATTTATTTTAGCACGAGTCCACAACTTTAAAAGATAAATGCTAAAATTTCTGGTTTCAGGGAGTATCTAAAAAAGACCGGTTATCATTAAATAAAAAAGAAAGCCGGCCCGAGCTTTACCGGGGCGTACACTCTTCTATTTTTCGCTATTCTGTTTTTGAGCTTTCTGTTTTTAAGCTTCTGGTAATTTTGGCAGAAAATTATATGAGCAAAAATTCTTGCTTATCTCCCTGGTCTGCCTTTGCCCAACAGCTTTAAAGGTTTTCCACCAGGCAAGATTTCTCAAATCACGTAGCCTGTTTCGACTATTACCATTCAAAATAACAGATAAGCCATGCT
Organism: Candidatus Aminicenantota bacterium; assembly: GCA_014359965.1. Classification (GTDB taxonomy): domain Bacteria; phylum Acidobacteriota; class Aminicenantia; order Aminicenantales; family Saccharicenantaceae; genus Saccharicenans. Next base: position 2,009 of record JACIYK010000242.1, on the reverse strand, counting down.
ATTTCAGTTATTCAAGCCAGACCGACTTTCTTTTAATCCTGGGCGTTTTTTCTTATCAGACAAGAGCTGGCTGGAACAGACTGCTTAAGGCTGAAAAACACGGTGAGTTAATTAATGAAGCTAGATATTTTTTCTCCGGCTAAATTGATGTGTCTATATGACTGATAATTAGGCAGAAGCTGAGGCTGAAGCCGCTTCAGTTTTCTTTTTGCTGCGGGCGCGAATCAGAGTCATCAGGGCAGCCACCACTAAAGTGCCGGCCAGAATGGCCACAACATACATCAGCCGGTTATCCACCACCGGCAGCACAATCGGCCCGCCGTGAGGAGCATGGTCACCAACCTTACCCAGCATGGCAATAACCGAGCCAACGCTGGAGCCGGCCATAATCACCGGAATAACACGTAAGGGGTCGGCCGCGGCAAACGGGATGGCTCCCTCAGTAATACCGATAGCACCCATAGCCAGGGCTGCCAGACCGGCGTCTCGCTCTTGCTCGGTCCAGAGTTTCCTGTTGAGCAGTGTGGCCAGCCCCAGACCAAGCGGGGGAATGCAGATAGCAGCCGCGCAGGCTCCCATGATGTAATAATTCCCCTGCTGAATCATAGCCGCCCCAAAAAAGAAAGCCACCTTGTTCACCGGTCCGCCCATGTCAAAGGCAATCATGGAGCCAAGGATGATGGCCAGGATGATTTTGTTGCCTGTGCCCATCACCTCCAGCCAGCTGGTGATGTTGACCATCAGGTCATGGATAGGAGCACCAATGATTTTATACATAATAATCCCGACAATAAATGAAGAGATGACCGGGTAAACCAGAATCGGCATTACCGGGCGGATGTATGGCGGTACTTTGATTTTCTTAAGATAAAAGACCACAAAACCAGCCAGAAGACCTGAGACCAGCCCGCCGAGAAACCCAGCGCCAACCTGACTGGCAATATAGCCGCCAACGAATCCAGGGACCAGCCCCGGACGGTCAGCAATGCCAAAAGCAATATAGCCAGAAAGAACTGGAATCAGCAGCGAAAAAGCCGCGGTGCCGATGTCGTTGATGAGCTTAAGAAAGGGAGCCCGGCTGAAATCCGGACCGTGGGAAGTCATCGGAGCAAAAGCGATGGAAATGGCAATGAGGATTCCGCCTGAAGCCACAAAGGGAATAGCATAAGAAACGCCTGATAGAAGATATTGCTTAAACTTACTGACTTTCATGACCGCCTCTTAAAATTTTATAGTTTAGTATTTTTCACACTTTTTCCTTTTTTGCTTCTGTCTTTCGGAAATCAAATAATAACAAAAAAATAAGCCGATAATTTAGGCTTCCTGCCAATTATAAAAAAACCGGCCTGCCCTGGCAATCTTTTGCTTTCTCTTATTGCTGGCTAAATCACACGTGTAAATCGTAGAGCGTCTCCCTCCTTGGGTTTCCAGCAATTTCAAAAGACTCTCTGGAGTCCCATGGCAAAGCGAATTAAGAAAGACAAAATTCTGCTGTGGGCTCTGGCAAAGTCTGGCCACTGGAAAGGCCGTAAAGACCATAGCCCTGGGAGCTGACCATGAGCCCCTCTATTTTTCCCATCTATTTCACAGAATGTTTAATATGCCCCTTCTTCCCTTAGAAAACTCTTTCCCTCCTGCCTGGATACCATGTCTTTACCTGAAAGAAAGGGATATTTGATATTTGAAGATTATCTTATTTATTTTAACAAAATTGATTTACCGCAATTAACAGTTCTCTAATATTCGAACCGCAAAAAGTAAACTCGATCGGGTTTGTTTTCTGAGGTATTGATAACTACATTGAATTATGCTAAAGTCAAAAAAATTTTTGGAGGACGGAACCACGAAATGCGGAGTTTTAGTCCTCAAAGACGGAACCGTCTTTGAGGGCAGAGGATTCGGAGCCTGCGCAAAAAACTGGGGGGAAGTCGTTTTTAACACCGGGATGGTGGGTTATGTCGAATCCATCACCGACCCCTCCTACCACGGCCAGATTCTAGTCCAAACCT
>JACIYK010000241.1 GCA_014359965.1 Candidatus Aminicenantota bacterium | reverse complement strand
GGAGTTTTTTGGCCAGCAAGAAACCCATCAGAAAAAGGCACAGACTGAAACCGAACGGGTCAGCTCGGCTACCAGAAAGTCCAAGTTCGTAAACGGCGCCTGAGGACCCAAGGCAGGTTTCTGCTCCGAACCAGGTGGCGAACAGAGAAAAAGAGACCAGGAAGAAAGGTACCCGTCGTCCACCGACTAAAAAATCGTCTTCGTTTTTTATCCGGCGAGAAAGATAGAGGCCGAAGATAATTTGTGCCAGGACGTAAACTAAAATTAGCAGGCCTTTCAAATTTCCATTCAGCTCCTTTTAATTTAATTGCTTATAGCATAGAGAGAAAATATGGGCAACAGGCGAATAAATAAAATTTATGCCATACGGCTATCTTTGAGTTAAAATAAAACTGAATAATTTTAAGAATCACGAACTGAGGTAGCTACATGAGCTTTGGGAAAACGAAAGAGAAAAGCCGGGTTAATATTCTCCGCCTCGGCTGTGTTTTCGGCTGGTTGAGCCTGGCACTTGTTTTTAGAATTTCTGTTTTGGCTCAGGCTGGTGCTGCGGCTGAGCCAAAGATGGAGGCTCGCTGGTATAGTATTTTTTTGGGCCAGCAGAAAGTTGGCTATATTAAAGAATACGGCGGATCCTTTGAAGAAAACGGACAGAAAAAGATAAAAACAGTCTCTGAGTCCCGGATGGTTTTTAACCGGCTGGGCAAGAAAATTGAAATGATCATTAAAAGCGAGAATGTGGAGACAGAATCAGGATGGCTGGAAAAGGTCAGGACCGAAGAAATTCTTTCTTCCTCGGTTATCCTGGTAGAGGCAGAGGTGGAGAACAACCTGATCAGGCTGAAAACCACGACCGGCGGCCAGACTCACAGCCGCGAGCTGAAGTTTTCTGGGGAACTTCTGGGACCGGTTGGTATCGGCAATTTAACCCGGGAAAAGTTGAATAACCCTGGGGAGCGTTTTGAATTTCAGACTTTGCTGGCCGAGCTGGGTCAGGTAGTCAGGGGAGAAAGAACTCTGGTGGCGGAGGAAGAATTAAACCTTGGAGGCAAGAAGATAAAGGCGCGGAAGCTAGAAGAAAAGTTTTCTGGCCTGCCTCAAACCAGAAATGTCTGGATAGATGAAGAAGGTAATGAACTTCGCTCAGAAGAACCCTCGCCATTCGGACAGATGGTCGTGGTTTTGTCAGATGAGAAAGAAGCGAAAAGCGGTTTGGAAGAAGCAACACCCGGTCAGGACCAGCTTTCTTCTTCCCTCATCAAAGCCAACGTGCGGTTGCCTCAGGCTAGGAACCTGGACCGGCTAGTGGTCAGGTTGAAGCACAAGAAGCCGGAGCTGGGCTGGCCAGAACTACAAAATGATTATCAGAGGATAATTAAAAAAGATAGTGACACTGTTGTACTGGAATTAAGAAGAGCAGGATTTAATTTCCCGTCAAATTTTGTTCTGACAGCGGGGGACAGAGAATCTTTTCTCAAATCCAACGCTTACCTGCAACCTGAAGAACCGGAGATAAATAGGGTGGCCAGGGAAGTGGCTGGGCTGGAACTAACGGAACTGGAGAAAGCTCTGAAGCTCAGAGACTGGGTGGCCAGAAACATGAGTTTTGACCTGGGCTTTGTTTTTGCCCCGGCCTCAGAAGTAATAAAAAATAAGAAGGGAACCTGTGCTGGCTATGCTGCGCTTTTAGCCTCGCTTTTGAGAGCGGCTGGTTTGCCTTCGCGCTATGTCGTCGGGCTTGCCTACGTCAACGGCGTCTGGGGTGGTCATGCCTGGGTGGAAGCCTGGATTAGAGACAGGTGGGTGCCGCTTGATGCTGCGCTTTGTTCACCTGGCGTGGCTGATGCGGCTAGGCTGGCTGTGGCCTGGAGCAGCCTGGAAGAGGGCCTGGGCGAACTTCTTCTTCCTGTTCAGAAAATCATCGGTTACCTGGAGATAGAAATTCTTGAGTATGAATTTGCCGGAAAAATATTTAAAGTAGCTGAGAATCAGCCTCTTTATGAAATCAAGGGAGACTTTTATTACAACTACGGGCTTGGCCTGAGACTGCGGGCGCCGGCTGGTTTCGAATTTTCTGCCCTGGACCGCGTTTGGCCGGATAAAACTTTACTCAGGCTGAAGAACCACCAGGGCCAGACAATTAAGCTAAGTCAGGAGGGATGGTTTCCGGCCGGCGATTTTAATAGCTATCTGGTGGAATTGTTAAAAAAGGAAATAAAGGATGGAATCCTTGATTATCAAAAGGTCTGGGGCAGGAAAATTCCACGGCTGGTTTCATCGGCCAAATCAGCCGTCGCTCTGCCAGTTGGCGTTGATGTTTTTGTTCTGGTGGTTGAGGGCCAAAAATCAGCTGACCTGCTCAGAGAGGTATTAAAAAATATTCATCTTGATTTGCCGGTAAAAGCAAGCTCGGGAGTTTAAAAATTGTCAGACCTGGAGGCTGTCTAAATAAAGGGCGGCTGCTCCCAGGATGGAGATGTTTTCTGTGCTGGAGACTTTAACCTGAATTCTCTTGAGGGCAATGGAATAGGAAAACGATGATATAGCTTCAAACATAGAATCCTTAAAAAATTCATAGGCCCGGCTGACTGAGCCTCCCAGGATGATGGCTTCGGGGTCTACTGCGTACATGATGGCCTTGATGGCTTCACCCAGGTGCCGGCCGAATTCTTCAAAGATCTTTTTAGCTTCTGTGTCTCCGGCTCTGGCCAGCTCATAAAATTCTTTGCCGGAGCGGCCGTAAGATTTCAGGAAAAATTGCCCTGAGGCGTAGCGTTCAAAGTTGGAATCGAGGTAGGGGAGCATCCCGAACTCCCCGGCTCCGCAACTAGTGCCGGAGTAAAGGTGACCGTTGGCAATAATCCCTGCGCCCAGGCCCGTGCCCACAATCAACCCCACCAGGTTCCGGTAGGGCTTCCCCAGGCCGAAATATTTTTCTCCAACGGCAAAGCAGTTGGCATCGTTGTCGACATAAACCGGCAGCCGGTATTCGGCCTCCAGAATGGTCTTGAGCGGGACTTCTTTCCAGGCCGGAATATTCTGGACGTCATAAATAGTGCCGCTGGCCGGGTCTACCACGCTGGGGACACCGAGGCCGATCCCCTCCACCCCGGGCACCAGGACCGATTCCAGAACGGCACGCAGGTCGGACAGGACCTCTTCGGCCGAGCCCTGGCTGCGGACTTCTCTGACCGCAAT
>JACIYK010000240.1 GCA_014359965.1 Candidatus Aminicenantota bacterium | reverse complement strand
TATTTCTCTGGCTACGCAGGCGCCTAGCTCCTTTACTGACCACTTCAGCCACAAACTCGTGCCCATCTCTGTTTCCAGCAAGGGCAAAAAAGAAACCACCCGAGCCTATGGTTCTTGAGTCAAAGGAGAAGTGTTCGGCCAGAGCAGAGGGCGACCCCTGTAACAGCTGACCTTCAGTCAGCCTGGCAATTTCAGCAAGAGTTAACCTGGCCATCACCTTTTCTCCAGTTCCTGCAGTATTTCTTTGGCCACTTCAACATCGCTAAAGTGAATGGTATGGTCGCGAAAAATCTGGTAATTTTCGTGACCTTTCCCAGCTATGAGCACAAAATCTCCCTTTCTGGCCAACTGGAGAGCTTTCTCTATAGCTTTTCGGCGGTCAGTTTCTCTCTCATAATTTTTAGAGCCAGCTCGTAGAAAGCCCTGCTCTATTTCGTCGATAATTTTTTCCGGGTCTTCAGACCTGGGATTATCAGAGGTAATAATGGTCCAGTCCGCCAGCCGGGCGGCCACTTCACCCATCCTCGGCCGTTTGCTCCGGTCACGGTTACCACCACAGCCGAACACCAGGATGATTCTTTTCGGGTTAAGTTGCTTAACGGTCAGAAGCAGGTTTTCCAGGGCCGCGTCTGTGTGCGCATAATCAATTACTGTTTTAAATCCCAGGCTGGTGGGAACCACCTCGAAGCGACCGGGTACGCAACCAGCAGTAGAAATCGCTTTGCCTATAGCGGAAGGAGTTATTCCCAGAGCCAAGGCAGCGGCTACGGCAGCCAGAATGTTATAAAGATTGTGCTTGCCCAGAAGCGAGGTTTTCAGGTTGAGCGTGCCGCCGGGAAAACTGATTGTAGCTTTCATGCCATTTTCTTCCAGGACAAAGTTCTCGGCTTTGATGATGGCTTCGGGGCGGAAACCAAAAGTAATAGTTTTCATCGGTAGCTCAGCTATGAGTTTTTCTCCCCACGGGTCATCTATGTTGACAATAGAAGCCTGACGTTTGTGATTGAGGAAAAATAATTTTTTCTTGGCTGCAAAATATTTTTCCATACTTTCGTGGTAGTCCAGGTGTTCACCGCTGAGGTTGGTAAAAATGGCTATATCAAAGCCAATACGGTAGACTCTTTTGAGTTCTAAAGAATGAGAAGAGACTTCCATCACACAGTGAGTGACTCCCTCATCGACCATTTCTTTCAGAATTCGCTGGATGTCTGGAGCTTCAGGGGTTGTTCTTTCAGCCACTGTTTTTTTATCTTTCCAGCGGTATTCTATAGTGCCAATTAGGCCTGGCGTTAACCCGGCTGTTTTAAGGATATGTTCCAGAAGATAGCTGGTCGTTGTCTTGCCCTTAGTTCCGGTGATACCCACCATCTTAAGTTTTAAAGAAGGATGACCGTAGAACCTGGCGGCTATCTGAGCCATGGCTTCTCGGACATCAAGCACCTGAAGCCAGTTTATTTTGAGTTCAGACGGTCTGGGTCTGTCTGAAACTACCAGACTGGCACCTTTTTCTATGACTTCAGTGAGGAAATCATGTCCATCAGTCTTTTGGCCTTTCAAAGCGAAGAAGACGTAGCCGGGCTCAATTTTTTTTGAAGAATAAGAAAGTCCGTTAATTTCCTGTTCTGGATTTCCGTAAAATTCGACTAAGCGGACTTCTTCGAGCAAATCCTTGCATTTCATCTCAGTCTGTGATGACCTCCTGTTTTCTTATATCTTGTGCCAGCCAATATTTTTCTGGCTTTTTTTTGGGTGGCTGATGCAGGTAAAGCAACACTTTCCTGGCAATTTCCCTGAAGACCGGCGCAGCCACCTGTCCGCCGTACTGCCTGGCGCCTTTTGGTTCATCAATGACCACGACCATAGTCAAAAGCGGCTGGTCAGCTGGAACAAAACCAACGAAAGAAGCCACGTGTTTGTTATAGGAGTAAGCTCTTAAAGCCGGGTCAAATTTCTGCGCAGTACCGGTTTTTCCGGCAACATCATATCCATCTATTTTGGCTTCCATCCCGGTGCCTTTCTCTACCACCTGGGTAAATACGGTTTTTACTAACTCGCTGACAGTTTCTTCGGAAAGGATTCTGGACCAGCGAGAAAGAATATTCAGGTCGGTCGGAACCGCTTCTATGACCGGGGCTGGTAGCGGTCGGGTGACTTTCGGCTGCACCAGATAGCCACCAGTGGCATAAACATTCATGGCTCTTAGAATTTGCAGCGGAGTAGCAGCTATCTCATAGCCGATGGCTACCCGGAGAGATGATTTCCGCCATCTATTCAGAGGATGTAATATTCCGGATTCTTCACCAGGTAGGTCAACGCCGGTTTTTTGACCGAAGCCAAAAGTTTTAAACATCTGGTAAATTTTTTCTTCCCCGATGAGGTCAGCAATTTTGATCGAACCAACGTTGGAAGAATGGATAAAAACTTCCGGAAAGCTCAGAATGTTCATCCTTTCATGGTCACGCACGATAGTACCACCAAAAGCAATGTATCCCTGACGACAATCGTACAAGGTATTCAGGCTGATTCCGGCCAGTTCCCTGGCTGCTGCCGCAGTGACTATTTTAGCCGTAGACCCAGGCTCATAGGTGTGCTGGATGGCCCGGTTAACCATCCTTTCTTCAGTTGGTGGAAATTCGTTCGGGTCGTAGTTGGGATAATTAGCCAGAGCCAGAATTTCCCCAGTTTGAGGCTGGAGAATAACCACAGTTCCCCAATTAGCCCCAGATTTTTCTACAGCTTGTTGAAGTTCCTTTTCTGCAATATACTGAATCGTAATATCAATGGTCAGATAAAGGTCTTTTCCGGGTTTGGTTTCTTTGACCGTCTGGATGAAGAATTTTTTCCGTCGGGCATCTCGCATAATGATTTTTTGCCCTTCTTCCCCCTGGAGCTCATTGTTGTAATAATATTCCACCCCGGCCATACCAGCATCATCAATGTTAACTCCACCGAGTAGATGGCAGGCTAAAGTTCCCAGAGGGTAGTAGCGCCTGTTTTCTTCTATCAGGTAGATGCCCGTAAGCTTTAGTTTTTTAATTTCCTCCGCTACTTCCAGAGGTATTTTTCTTTTAATCCAGGTGAACCTTTTTCTCTTTTCAATGCTAGCGATTATCTTTTTTAATTCATTGTTTCCCAGGTTAAGGAAACTTTTAAGCTGGTAGATGTTACTAATCTGTTTTTCCAGCGGTTCTTCTTTGACCGG
>JACIYK010000024.1 GCA_014359965.1 Candidatus Aminicenantota bacterium | reverse complement strand
GCCGCGGCCCATGACCCCTATGGCGGAGTGCAGCAGACCTGGGTTGATGTGTTTAATCCTGAGCTAAAGTTTTCAGGCAAGGAGCAGGATGCTGAATCTGCCCTGTATTATTTCGGGGCCCGCTACTACGACCCCACCCTCTTCCGCTTCCTTAGCCCCGACCCGGTTATTCCTACAGACCGGGCTTTGTACAACCCCCAGCGCTGGAATCTGTATGGGTATTGCGGAAATAATCCATTAAATTACGTTGATATTAGCGGAGCAAATGAGGTTAGTATTCATCTGTATATACTGAGGACGCATCAAGATGTCAGATTTACTTATGGTGTGATGACGGCATTGATATCATACCTGGGTGATACAACCACATACCAGGTAAATCTTGGAAGTACTAGGGAATCTAATCCGCCGAAGATACCAGAAGGCGATTATATCGGGAAATTTGGATGGACTCAGAGCGGCTCACTTATGATAATTTTATATAAGAAGAATGAAAGTGGAGAGTTGGAAAAAGTCTGGTTGGCACCTGGAAAATTCGCCGCTATTCATAAAGGGGAGACAGAGGGTTGCATAGTAACAGAAAAGGATGTGATGGGAGCTCTGGGTTATTTTATCTACTATGCAGAAAATTTGATGCCTCAATTTAGCAAGGCAATAATGGGGGCGGATCAAATAAACATGGTTTTACTATCATTCCAGGAAAATGATTTGTATTCCATGTATGCGTGGGTTCTTTGGTTTATATCAGATAAGGAGCTATCTATATCGGTTAGGAATGGATATGCTAATTAAATATTTAGATGAATGCATTAGATGTTATGCAGCAGGGGAGGCAAAAAATGAGACCCTTGATAAAAGGTCTTGAGATTATCATATTATCCCTCTTCTTTCTTGTGCTTTCAGGCTTTTCTTATATTGAGGAATCATCTGAGGCTCATACCAATCGATTCTTCCAGCTGTTACAGGCCTATTGCCTGTATCCTGATGACCATATTCTAAAGACTCTTTATCATTCAGTACCAGATAGGCTGGAGATACCTCCATATGAGAAAATAAGAATGGGTGGATATCTTTTTTATAGCCGGTTTGGTGAAGATGTCGAGGCCGGAAACTATTACGCCATTAAAGCAGCCTTAAAGATCCTGAACGCTAATCGATTTGAAGAAAATTATGATATCCGGCAACAATTAGATGGTGTTCTAAAATTTCATCTTGGGAATCTATTTCGGCTGAAGCCACAAACTTATTTAGCAGTGCTTCAGGATGTTTGGCCTGAGATTGATAAGAATATAATAAAGGAGACATCTTCTTTCCTGCCTCAGGATTTCTGGCTGGAGCAGTCGGTCTTCCCAGGACTCTGTTCTATAAAACCTCTTGATATCATCTGCGACTATGAATTAATTATGAGGAAAAAGGCACTAGCCCTGGTGCCGGGCTATGCGGAACTAAAACAGGAAATTCTCAAAGGGATTGAAGACCGTCTTATGAAACTGGGGTATTTTGAAAAAAATGAAGATATATTCAAATTACTGGAGGATGAGAACTCAGCTAATAAAATTATTGATATGGTAGCTCGCCTGAGCAGATTCATTTCCTATTATAAGAAGGTTGATGATATAAGGCCAGAATTGCTGCCCGAAAATTATGACCAGATAAAGAAAAAAGAGTTACACTTCCGTTTAGGGAATTCTTTAACCAGATTTATTATGAATGAGATGGCTGTAGGAAACAGGCATGCCGCGGAAGTGATTATCAAGGCAGAGGTTGGATATCATCTGGAAGATTTGTTTTATATTTTAGGGTTTATATCGAAAAAGGATCCAGGATACTTTCTTGAATTGCTAAATTTGTTATACGAATACGAAAGAGAAGAAAATTATAAACCTCATATTTTTAAAGAATTAGATCAGTCTGTCATCAAAGATATTTTAAAAGAGCAATCTGTTTCTCTTGAGGACAGGCACGAACTTGCTGAGAAAGTGGGTCTGCTTCCGATATTAGTCGAAATGAATAAAAGAGCCCGTTCCCTGAAAAACTTAGAGGCGACGCCTTATTCTGAATTAAAGGAAATGTGTTTGAGAGATCTGGAAGCAGAAGCAAAGGAGATAAAAAGGAAATTGTTTACCAGGAATCCGCTTCCAGACAAACAGAAGGTAGAAATAGGAAAATTGGACGAAGGATATTTATATGATCCTCCTGAAAGGCTGAAGATTGCCCTGGATAATTTCACCAATAAGCCAGATGATAAAAATATATCCGGTCTATTTGGGTGTCTGGTTGATATTTCTAAGAGGAATGAGGACGAAGATCTGGGCCTCTGGCTAATAGTTCCAGCGGCCAAGAATTTTGCCAGGGGCTTGCCACCCGAAAGATATTTATTGCTGGAAAGGGCGGCCCTGGCTGGAAATAAACAGGCTGTTGGAGTGCTTTTGGCTGCCTATGATAATAGTTCCAGTCTGATGAAGGAAATCATTTCAGGTAGTCTGAGCTATATAATTGACAGAAAGCCGAACTTATTTCTTGAGGCCTTATCTGAATATAAGTTGAGTCTTGAAGACATCAGGGAAATTGTAAGAACTGTTGATGAAATAAGGATTGATGTTAATGATATAGATAAGTTTAAAGTATTAAACCAGCGCAAGGAGGCTTTCAAAAAATTCAGGAAGGGCAAACATTCAAAATTAAGCAGGATTATATTAGATGCGTTAGATCAGTAATCAAGAAAAATGATCAACTTATCACTCAGTATATATTACCCCACCGACAAGATTGGCTCTACCCGCATTGTGACGGATGATACCGGAAACATTGTCTACGCCGCGGCCCATGACCCCTATGGCGGAGTGCAGCAGACCTGGGTTGATGTGTTTAATCCTGAGCTAAAGTTTTCAGGCAAGGAGCAGGATGCTGAATCTGCCCTGTATTATTTCGGGGCCCGCTATTACGACCCTGCCCTCTACCGCTTCCTTAGCCCCGACCCGGTAATCCCTACCGACCGCGCCCTCTACAACCCCCAGCGCTGGAATCTGTATGGGTGTTGCGGAAATAATCCTGTGAATTTTATAGAATTTAATGGAGCATATTACATTCCTTTTATTGTTTTTCCCCAAATCAAAATTACTTATTCGTATAGGGTATTGTACCTTTTCAGATATGCATACGAAAATAATGCTACTCGTGGCGTACTGATGAGCGATGATCAAGTTATATTCGGCTATACACTTGAACTTCCATGGAGGAATAACGAACCTTTTAAGAGCTGTGTAAAAGAAGGCATTTATAAAATATGGACAGATGGTCCTGAAATCATCCGATTGGAAGACAAAAACAATAGAACAGGCGTAATGATTCATCCAGCTAATAGAGTTGACCAGCTTCAAGGGTGTATAGCCCATGGCTGGCGCTGGGATTCGACCGGAAATTTAGGTTCATCACGTGATGCCGTTAGAAATCTAGTCGACTATATCAATGCAAACTCAGAGGTAACGATTAGTATCGGAATCGTGTGGGAATTTGATTTTACAATGTGGTGTTTAAATATCAAGAGTGTGAAGCCATGGTGGCTTTTACAACCAGTGGTTACTGTTGAATGGACCATAGCAAAAGTAATTTAGTAATAAATATTATTAGTTATTAATAGGAGGGGAAAATGTTAAATGTTATGAAATTCAACGCCCAAGAAGCAAAAATATTTATCATAATTTTGCTTACATTATTTTCATCAGTCGCCTGGACGCTAGATGGCCCCGAGCTTACATCTGATAATAAAGCACATTGGGACCAAGTTAGATTAGCTTTCGAAGCTTTTTATGAAAATCCGTCTCAAAAAGAAGCAGAAAGAATCTTGAAGGTCATGCCTGAGAAAAGGGGAATCGATTCAACAGTAGAAGAGAGAAAAGCTTTTGAGATCATTTTTGACGAGTGTAATTATGAAATATTCCGAAATGAGATTTATTCTGGGAACAAGACATGCCTTGAGATTGCTTTTCGCTTGTATGAATTTTCCGATGGTCATTATGCTGAACAACTATGTGTAACTATAGGGATTTTGATCAGAATTAATCCCGAGTTGTTTCTTTCTGGATTGAATAAATACAGGCATATATTTGAAGACAGAGAAATACCCTACCCCGTTGGTGTGCTGCCGTCAGCATATGTAGACCGCTTTAAGGCTCAGAAGCATGAGATCGAGAAGAGGATTGAGGCTTTGCAAAAAGTTAATATTGCAGATTATATTGATATCAGGAATAGATGCATTAAACAATTGGTGGAAATCAAGCAAAAAATAGAAATTAGCCTTTTAGAAATGAGAGAGGTAGTAGCTAGATAAAAAAATATACAGAAGAATAATGTAAACCCATATTTATGGGGGACTGCTTTTGATGGCGGATAAAAGTAATATTTACAAAGATAAGGGCGAAGATGGTGGCTGAGTACCAGCCTCAGACGGGCAAGGATTATTACTACACCACCGACCAGATTGGCTCAAACCGCATGATGACTGATGATCAGGGCAACATGGTTTATGCCGCTGCCCATGACCCCTATGGCGGAGTGCAGCAGACCTGGGTTAATGTGTTCAATCCCAAGCTTAAGTTTTCTGGCAAGGAGCAGGATGCTGAATCTGCCCTCTATTATTTCGGCGCCCGCTACTACGACCCCGCCCTCCACCGTTTCCTTAGCCCCGACCCTGTAATCCCTACAGACCAGGCCCTCTGCAACCCCCAGTGCTGGAATCTGTATGGGTATTGCCTGGGAGACCCGATTAATTATTATGATTTAGAAGGGGCTTCGATTCAACCTGTCAATATTTTAATATAGCGTCAATATTCAACAGGCTTAATTATTTATGGCACAATAAGTGTGAATGGAATAATATACGGCCCTACATATGAAAGCGGTATCTGGCATGTTCCAGCTGGGACATATCAAGGGCGGCTAATTGTAGGAGAATTTGTTAAATATGAGAAGGGCAAAACAGAAGTTTATTATGCTCCGGCAATTGCTATATTTGATAAAGATGGAAAACGAGTTGAAGTATTTTTGGGCCGGAGAGCATCTATCCATGAAGGAAGTGAAAGAAGCAATTTATTTGGTTGTATAGCTGTGCCAAAGAGGTAATAGACAGGATAGTGAACGATTTGGTTACACAGGTCCGTAGTTATATTTTATCGAAGGCAATGCAAGCGGCGGATAAATCTATCCTGTTATCCGGGCTTGACCAGGTATTTATGGCTTGGTATGCCCTTGACTTGCTTAGCCTGATAATGTCTCCAGAAATAAGGCAGCGCATTAAAGATTCGATGAGTATGCTTCAAATAAACATAAGAATTAGTTCAGCTCAATAAATTTATCAGCTGGAAAGGAATTGGTATGAAGAAAAGAAGATTACAAACCCAATTATTTATAGCTTTTCTAATACTTATTATTTTTCGCATTAGTGCAGTTTCTGCCAGCTTCAGCCCTGAGGAGCAATTTAAAGAAAAATTTAATTATTGGAAAAGAATTGAGGAATTTTATACTCAAGGATATTGCAATGTGCCGACGGAAAAGATGGCCCAGAAATTATACACAATGCTAAGCGAGAGAACCTCACCGGGAGCAAGAGGTCTTAAATTGGGTTTAGACCAAATTAAATTCGGCAGGATACCAGTATCAGGAGGTTGGGCTGAAGCTTTATCTTCTATACGATTGTTAAATGGTCCTGGTGATTGGGATTATACAGGGTTAATTGATGGACTTTCGATGCTTATAAGTATTGATCCAGAGCTTTTTCTTGAAGCGCTGACGAAGGAAATGTCCCTTATAGATAGGACTATGATAAGTAAGATTGTAAATTACATTCCTGAGGCTTACTCCTGTCCTGAAGCGAAAAAATATTTATTGGAAAAAAGGATAAAATCTCTGAACAGAGTAGATTCTGCCAATTTAAGGTATATAAGGGATATCTGTATTGAAGAGCTTGATAAGGGATTGAAAGATATTCCCAAGAATGAAGGTCTAGAGAAAGAAGCGAAAAATGTTTTATCCTGTGGTGATGTCAACGAGCTAAGTCAGAGATTAAAAGCTTTTATCTGCCTGCCCGATGAAAAAAACGGCCGTGCCCTTTTAGATTCTATTAATACCGGTGCTGGGGATGAAAAAACTCGACAGATGTTTATCTCAGAGCTATATTCAATTAGAGACGATGATGAAGCCCTGGAATATAGAATCTATGATTTAGAATGGGTTAACTATGATTTGGAATGGGAACATAAAAAAGGATATTATCTTATTGAATATGAAGCGTTAACAGGTAATAGATCTGCCGCCGAGGTCCTTTTTAAGCTTTGCTGCTTAAAAGCTGCATCAATACGATTGTGGAATGCTCTTGGATTTCTGTCCAGAATTGACCCACATTTATATCTTGAAACCTTATATCCTTATCGGGAAAAAATTAAAGAAATATACGGAAGATACCCTCTATCATCCTTATATGACCCGTTAGGAACCCGAATCGTTAAAAGATTAATTAGCTATGAGACGGTGTTAAATTCACTTAAAAAGGTTTATGACGAGAGATTGGTTGAATTGCAGACAGAGTGTATTAAGCAGCTGGAATCTGATTTGGTTGGTATCAAAAAAATCTTATTTAAAAGATTTAAAATGGAAGAGAACTATGACTATTTTGCCAAAACAGAAAAAAATGTAAAAGAAACTGTTTTCTTTCAGTTAAGAGAGAATATCTTATCATTTTTAAGGCTACCAGATGCCAAGAGAGCCCTGAAGCTACTTGCCTCAATCCCTGAAAGGCCTGTTGGGGTTGCCCATAATGAGTTAAATTGGAGTTTAGCACCGTTATTCTGGTATGGGGAGGGATATTCAACCCTTGAGTATGAAATGATGCTTGGCAATGTGGCGGCAATTAGGGTAACCCTCCGGTTGCTAAAACAAGTTGGGGAAAGGGAAAGAGCAGTTCTAAAAGATTCGCTCAGCCGTCTTATACGAATTAATCCGCAAGCTTTGGCTGAAGCCTTCTATTTAGAAAGCCAAGATCCTTACATCAAGGAAAACGGATTTCCTGTTGAAGGTGATCTGGAACTTTATAGAAAAAGCAATTTTGCCTGGAGTTACGAACTTGATTCAAGAATTAAAGCCCTGGGGTCATTGGCCGAAAATAGGTTCTCCGATCTACGAAAGAAATGTATTGAACAAATTGAAAGAAAGAAAAAAGAATTTGAAAGTCCACCGGCCAAAGATAAGGATGAATTCATATATGAGCCTCCTTTTGCCTTTAAGAATGCTATTGAAAGAGTAATGGTGACGCCTGCAAGTTCTGCTATGAAAAATTTAGCTCGAATAATGAGAGCGTTGCAAATGAAAAAAAACAACGATGATTTTTGTGTTTTATTAATTTTGCAGCCAGAAAATGGAGGGAAATTTGGAGAGGGACTGAGCTTGCCCTCAAATCGGTACTTGATAATCGAGCGTGAGGCTCTATCTGGAAATGAGGGCGCGGTTGAGGTTTTAGCCAACCTCTATCCACAGAGCTATTTGATCTTCCGTGATATTTTGAAAGATAGCTTGAGCAAGGTGGCAGTGATCAGGCCAGAGTTATTCTTTAGGACAATGATGAAATTACCTGAAGTAAAGAAAAGAGATATCGTCGAAATAATTGAATATATTGGCGAAGCGCGCACCTTTTCGAGCGAAACAGATAAAGAGTTCATCATAAAGCAAAGGATTGAACTCCTGATGAAAAATAAGGACCTGAAGAAAAATAAATTGGTTAAAGAAATGGTTAGAGAGTTAACGAGTGATATAGCTCAGCCATAAAAACAAGAATAAGTTAGAAGACGGAGGATGAGTTCATCTGATATCAAAACACTTAAAAAGAATAAAGGGTTAAGAGGAACCAACTAATCTGAGAAAGCAACTCTTTATGGTTACTAGAGTGTGAGTAAAACAAGGCATGTGTGAGCAAGAACAGTTCCACTTCTATAAAATAGTCAGAATTCTTTAAAGCTTGAGATTCACTCCACCATATCGGCATATTTTGGAAAATTATCAAGAAAAAAGTCTGTTGAGGTAATAAATTAAAATATTTATAATAATTAAAATAGTGGGGAGATAATGCACCTTGACTCATCTTTTATGCTATCCGAGCAATGGATAGCACCTAAAAATTTAGTCTTATGCTGCTGAGCTTCTATTAGGGGAGAGCGCGCGATGAGTAAAACATCTTTTTTTCGCGGGCTGTTTGTTTTAGCGATTATGGTATCCAGTCTTTGCCTGACGGCCTTGCCTCAGGAGCCGTATATTTCTTTTGAGATGAAGAAATGGGAGGTCATTTCTAACCAGTTGAGGCGTTTTCTGGACGATCCCTTTGCTGCTTATGATGAAATAAGAAAAATTGACGATCTTTTTTATTGGACGAACATATACGTAGAAATTTATGGTGGGAGATATATAGAAGAGCTATTTTCGAGACATTTTAAGGTGGAAGATATAGATGGCAGAGCATTGGATTTATTTTTTTACCTTTTAGATAAGCTTTCTCTTCCAGCCAACAACTGGGAACACGCGGGAATAAAACCCATCGTCAGCCGGCTCGTCGAAATTATTAATTCCAAACCTGACTGGTTTTTTAGGGAATTGTTAGTTCGACCCGATTGGAAGAAAATTCTGAGATTAATAGCGGTAAAAAGATCTGCTGATTTGAAGCAGTGCTGTGCTGTTATTTCAGACCCGGCTATTGGAACTGAAGTGCTTAATTTTCTAGAAGAGCTCGAAGAGGAAAAAAGAACAGAAGTGCAGAGATGGGAAGAGTTTCTCCAGGACCCAATCGCTAATTTTGATAAGATAAAAAATATTTATTTTCTTTGCTCGGTTATGACCGTTCGCGACCGGATGTATGTAGATGAAAATAAGAATCTCCCTAGGGGATATTTTTCTCCGGGTGCCATAGCAGATTATATAAGAGAAAACCCTGATGAACATAAAATAGAAATACTTCTACATATGATTTCTCACTGCACGACTTCAGGAGTTGAATCCTATGTTATTGTAGAATTAGGTTCGGAAATATTCTTTGAATATCCCGAATTGTTTTCTCGTTGTTTGGCGAAATACCGGCAATGGCGATCTATTGTCTATTTAATAAGTGTTTTTTTATATTATCGAGACCCTGGATATAATAAGATAATTAGTAGTCTCGGTAAGAGCAAATTTGAGACTGAACTGAAGAGTCAACTTTACTTTCTTGGGCCACTTGTAGAAAAAAAGAAAGAAGAAAGAGAAAAGGGGATAACCAATAAATAAAAAGCTATGATTTTTAATGCCAGTTCCTGGCTGAGTATGATGGGTATGGGGTATGTTTAAGGGAATACATATACATAGGGGCGAAGATGGTGGCTGAGTATCAGCCTCAGACGGAAAAGTATTATTACTACACCACCGACCAGATTGGCTCTACCCGGGTGATGACCGATGATGCGGGCAACATGGTCTATGCCGCAGCCCATGACCCCTATGGCGGAGTGCAGCAGACCTGGGTTAACACCTTCAATCCCGAGCTTAAGTTTTCTGGCAAGGAGCAGGATGCTGAATCTGCCCTGTATTATTTCGGGGCCCGCTATTACGACCCTGCCCTCTACCGCTTCCTTAGCCCCGACCCGGTTATTCCTACAGACCGGGCTTTGTACAACCTCCAGCGCTGGAATCTGTATGGGTATTGCGGAAATAATCCAATTAAATATATAGAAATAGATGGACGATCCTACTTGGTATTTTCAAGATGGCAGCAATTACTATATATATTCGCAGAAACCGGGACTCTATTAGGAGTATTCCCTGCATCAAATAATGTCGCTAAGGGCCACGCCTATTTTCCTGATGGTGAATGGGAATTTAGTCACTATCAATATGAAAAGTATAGGAATAATAAAGATGGCGACTCAATAGGACCGCAGGGAGCAGCTGTATTTTATTTTGGCTATAGTTTTGAAGGCTATGAAGTTCATGCCGGGCGGAATAATTGGCAGTAGAAGACAAACGGGTGTATTCGCACCACATCTGAGGCAATGTGGGTTATATGGTTTTTGCATTACAAATATGGAGGTAAAGGGGATCCTATAAAGAAAATTATTGTAACAGATGAATACGAGATAGTTGAAGGGAAATCTGGACAGCAAAAACAGGATGAAAAAGAAAAATTCTGGAAAGAATATGATCAATATAGGAGTACCATCATAAGCTTTATTCTTTTTATAACAGACCCTTTCTTTCATTACGGCCCCTTTTACGAACGATAGGAGGCATTTATGATTATGATGAAGAAACAGTCAATTACGTTTTTAGTTCTGGTTTTCGGTATCTTTACAGTGGCCGCATCCTTGAGTTTTGCTATTAACCAACAGGATCATTGGACGCTTAAAAAGATAGATGAGTTCTTCACGGATCCTGTTAGGAATTTTGAATCGTTAAAGAAAGAAACAGATCTCAAGGATAAGATTGAATTATTTATCAGGTTTAACCTCGATAAGGTAAAAAACGGTTTAAAAATCCTGGCAGATAAACCGGACGAGAGGAAGGCTGAGATAATAATTTTTTTATTGTCTGTGTATCCCGAGTATATAATTGCGGATGAAGGAGCTAAATTTTTCTGCCAGCATCCAGAATTGTTTATAACTAAACTCGAATCTTGCTCTAACTGGAAACTGATAGTCACAGAGCTCGCTACAAGGGAGGATTGCATAGGCCAGGCTATAAACAAGCTGGGAGATTCTGATTTTGAAAAACAAATTAGAGAATTAGTATCCAGTGTTCATCAAAAACTGGAACTGGAAATGGAGATGATTTCAGAGTTCATTGAGGATCCCATAAGAAAGTTTGATGAAATAAAAAATCTTGAGGATATAAACTCGTTAATCTATAGGTATGAGAAAAAGCTAATAAAGGATGGTGTATTAACAGAGACTGTAGTTGACCGCATATTTAAGAATATTCGCCTCGTTGATGAAAGAACAATAAAAATAATCGTATTCTTAGTCCTGAATATCAAGACAGGATATCTTGCTGAATTAGTTACCGAGAAGGCGGCCAACTATTTTAAGGATTATCCAGATATTTTCCTTTCCGTTCTTGAGAAGACTAAGGATTGGAAATTAGTTATAGAGGAAATGTATTCGCTGAATCCTGAAGAA
Organism: Candidatus Aminicenantota bacterium; assembly: GCA_014359965.1. Lineage (GTDB taxonomy): Bacteria > Acidobacteriota > Aminicenantia > Aminicenantales > Saccharicenantaceae > Saccharicenans. The sequence continues at coordinate 7,877 of JACIYK010000024.1, read as the reverse complement.
ATCAGTCAGGGTATAAATATGGCAAAAAATAGCAGATTTGTTAATGAGGTGAAAAAGTATATAAAAGAGATTAAGTAGTAAGGGCTCAAAATAGATGGATAGCACACGTTTTCTTAAGCGGTTCAATTTTTTATAATTACCATAAATTTAGAGCAGTGGAGAGGCTGGGGGTTGGAGAGAAGATAAAAGACAGGTTAAAGACCAGGAGGGAAGAAGCCAATTGGAATGAGTATAATAAGATTCTGCGCAGGCCTTCGACTGCGGCCTTTATAGACAGGCTGAAAATGATGGATGGGAAAGCGGTCGATTCGGGTGGGAGCGGAAGCATCCGGACTATGTCTGTGGGCACAGTCGGGATATACTACATTTATACTTTTGACGGGCGGTTGCTGGCTGAGTATGATGGATATGGGGTATGTTTAAGGGAATACATATACATAGGGGCGAAGATGGTGGCTGAGTACCAGCCTCAGACGGGCAAGGATTATTACTACACCACCGACCAGATTGGTTCTACCCGCATTGTGACCGATGATACCGGAAACATTGTCTATGCCGCTGCCCATGACCCTTATGGCGGAGTGCAGCAGACCTGGGTTGATGTGTTCAATCCCAAGCTTAAGTTTTCTGGCAAGGAGCAGGATGCAAATTGGCATGCTCAATGTCAAATTAAAGTGTTTAATATTTGCTCCTTTTGACTGAAGCTTTAAGAAAAAAGTCGGCAAAAATCAGGTGACACTTAAAGGTGTCCCTTTTTGTTTCGTTGATATTCGATTTTAACCTTCAGAAAATTTCACTGACAATATTGATAAATTAGCATAGTATGTCGACAAAGAGTCGACCTACTATGTATTAACTGGGCCGTTTGACCTGAGAAATTGCAGCCGAATTGAGATATTAACTACCTGATCTAAATTGCCACCAGAGCACAAAAAATCTGGAATTCTCAGAAAAAGTAGTAGGCGGCAAGGAGCAGGCGCAGGTTGGTCACCGTGCGCTCGGGGCTGACCCGGGCTCTGAGGTCCCTGGGTCCATAGGCTGCGGAAGTCAGTTCAATTTCCTGAGCCAGGCGAACTTTGCCGGCATTAAAGATAAGGCGTGGGGCAAGGCGGAATAGATGGTCAATGAAATCACCGCGGCTCCAGACGGGGCCAATAATTTCTTTGCGGGCTCCATAATTTTTACTGTATCCAGCAAAGAGCCCGGCCTGCCACCTGGAACCGTTTGTTTGCAACTCAACCCAGGCTGAGCCGGTGTTAATTGGAGCATACTGCCATCTGAGGGCTGGCAGGTCTCCGATTTCGCTAACCCCGTAGCCGCCAATCATGGTCAGGTGATGGAGATTCCCACCGTAGGTGGCCTGGGCTTTTATGGTTAAGATGCTGGTCTTTAAACGCCCAAAAACAAAACAAGCTGCGGAAATTACAGATTCGTTAGCCTGATATCCGGTAGAAGTAACCAGGCGGGGGACTATTTTAAGCAGGTCAACTCCGCCTCCTGCCAGGAAACTCTTTCCTGTATAAGAAGCCTTAAAATTAAGTTCTGGGAGAGCAGCGTTGCGAAAGTAAACTGTGCTAACCCCGTCCGGCCCGGTGGAAGCAAAATCGCGCTGGGCCAGGGCAGCGAGCGAAAGCGAAACATTCTTTTCAGTCCAGGTAAAGCGTATCTGCGGGGCGCGGGAAAATGGCTCAAAGGGAGCGCCGGTGTTGAAGGAAACCACTCCTGGGAAGCTTTCGGTGATGAACATCGGGTGCCAGAACTGTCCGAGCATCAGCTCGGTTTTCTGCCAGTTTAGCTTCAGGTAAGCATGCCTAAGACGGAAGCCGTTTATGTCCGGGTCAGAATGGCCGAAAAATTCTCCTTCAATATAACCAGTGGGTCTGGCACCCAAAGCCTTCGGACCTGTAATTTTAAGGGCTAACCTGGTCTGGATGGAGAGGATATGAAAAGTATCCTTAGCGTTAAGGTCACGGCCGTCAGGGTCGAGCAATTGGTCTTTTGGGTAGAGCAAGAAATGGCCCTCGCGGATACTCACGGTCTGCCGGGTGTCGTAAAGGATATCGGTCTTGATAAAACCACTGAAATTCAGGCTGATTTTCTCATTCTCTTTGCTCTGGGCCGGCAGGCTGTAGGCTGCTACCAGGAGAACGCATGCCCAGCAGAGCAGAATGGTTGCTGATTTTGATGCTTTATTTATTGTTTTACTCACCATAGTGCTTGTATTTATATCAAATTGCGAGAGGCAAGTCTATTAGCTAAAACCGGTAAGGCAGAGAAGTAAATGGCAAATTTGAAGCCATAGTATTACCCGGCCATTCCTCAAAAAATCTTTTCTTTATGGTCAAAACTGACTGGTTTTTTAAAATTCATCATTTGCACAGGCTCCTCAACCAGGAGGTGTTACCCTGTTCTGGCTATATTCTGGATCTGATAAACTGGCTTAATACAACTTCTGTTTCCTTATACTTCTTTCTTGAAGAAATCTCCTCTCCTGCAGGTCAGATTTTTTGGCAATAAAGTCAGGCAAGGCAGCTCTGTGCGTGGTGAAGTGGATTAATTCCCGGGTGTAGAAAAGATATCCGGTGGACGGCCATCTAACCAGGGGCCAGAATTTGTTAGAGCATCTTCTGAATTTCCACCAGCGTCGATTGCTGGTCCTGACGAATCTCGAAGTTTCGTTTCTTGAAAACGGCAATCATCCGCGGGTTGTCGGTGGTGGTGTAGGCGATGATTTTTTTTACACCCCAGACGCGGGCAATTTCTGTGCAGTAATCGGTGAGCAGTCCGCCCAGTCCTTTGTTTTGCCAGGCATCTTGCACCAGCACAGCATATTCAGCAACAGTCCTGGTCGGGTCAGCAGTCAATCTGCCTATCCCCAGGATTTTTCTTTTTTCCCCTTGCTGAAGCTCGGCCACGATGGCCATTTCCCGGTCATAGTCTATGTAACAGTATCTGGAAGCCACTTCGTGCGACTGCCAGAAGAAGAAATAGCGGAAGCGGGAGTAAATTGTTTCTTTGGAACAACTACCCAGAAGCTCAAACCATAGAGGCTCATCTTCCGGTCTAATGGGCCGGAGCGTAATTTCTGTCCCATCGCGCATTCTGGCCTTTTTGATGAATTCTTCCGGGTAAGGACGCAGCACCAAATGTTCGTAAGGCTTGGCTTTTCCGGGCTCCACCGTGCGGTCAACCACGATGCGGGCATCCAGTGCCAGAACTTCTGAGGAGCCAGCTAGCAGCGGGTTGATGTCAATTTCCTTAATTTCCGGATAATCCGCCACTAAGTAAGAAAAACGGATGATGATTTCAATCAACTTATCCAGGTTAACTCCTGGCCTTCCTCTGTAACCCTTTAGCAGCGGCCAGGTTCTCAGCTCTTCCAGCAAACGGCGGGCCAATCTTTCATTGAGCGGTGGAAAGCAGAGAGAGCGATCTCCCAGCACCTCAGTAGCAATGCCGCCGGAGCCAACCATGATAACAGCCCCAAAAGTAGGGTCCTTCTTGCTGCCCAGAATCATCTCTATGGCATCTTTTACTCTAGCCATTTTCTGGACTGTTACTCCCTCGATCCTGGCACCTGGAGCTTTTTCCTGAACTGAGCGCATGATGCGGTCAAAAGCAGTCTCCACCATATGTTCATCTTCCAGGTCCAGAGCCACGCCTCCCACATCGGTCTTGTGCGTGATGTCCGGCGAAAATATTTTCAGCACCACCGGAAAACCGATTTCCCGGCTGAGATTGACGGCTTCTTCTTTCGTTCGTGCCACCCGGGGTAAAGTGGTGGGCAGGCCATAGGCCTCCAGTATCTTTTTGGAAGTCTGTTCGTCCAGGATTTCTGGACCGCTTTTTAAAATGGGAATTATCTGCTCGCGGATCTTTTCTCTTTCAACCGGGAATTCCACGGAAATTTCCCGTGGAGTTTCATAAAGATCTTCAAGGTTGCGGGCATAGTTAACCAGTATCATAAAAGCCCGCACCGCTTGCTCGGGTGTGGTATAAGTGGGGATTCCTGCCTCGTTCATTAACCTGATGGCTTCGCGCATGCTGGGCCCACCCAGGAAAGCAGCCAGGATAGGTTTTTGAGATTCGGCGGCCAGAGGCATAATTTCTTTGGCAATGCCTGGCGGGTTGGTCATGGCCTGGGGAGTGATGATCAAAAGCACGGCGTCAGTGTTGGCATCATTCAGCACGGCATTTACTGCTTTGGCTACGGTTTTAGATTTAGCATCGCCCAAAACATCAACCGGGTTGCCGTGAGACCAGGCCGGGGGTAGAGATTGATTTAAAGCTTCAATAGTTTCTGGCGTCAACTCCGCCAGCTGGCCACCAGCTTCAATCAGGGCATCTGAAGCCATAACGCCGGGCCCTCCGGCATTAGTGACAATGGCCAGTCGAGGACCTTGGGGGATTTTGTGGCGGCCGATGAGTTCAGCTACATCAAACATTTCACCTATGTCAAAAACCCTGGCAATGCCAGCCCTTTTAAAGGCGGCATCATAAATGGCATCTTCAGACGCCAGGGCGCCGGTGTGAGAGGAGGCAGCTTCGGCTGATTCCGGGAACCGGCCCGCTTTGTAAGCAATGATAGGTTTGGTGCGAGCATAAGCTCTGGCTGCAGACATAAAGCGTTTAGGGTTGGAGATGGATTCTATGTAAAGCAGAATTGATTTGGTGTTTTCATCTTCGCCGAAATAATCAATCAGGTCACCAAAATCTATGTCAATAGCATTGCCAATGGAGACAAAGTAGGAAAAACCAATTTTTTCTTCCAGCGACCAGTCAAGAATTGAAGTGCACAGGGCTCCCGACTGGGAAATAAAAGCAATGTGCCCGTTGAGCGGCATGGAAGCAGCAAAGCTGGCGTTAAGCTGAAAACCAGGGGAAATCACGCCCAGGCAGTTTGGCCCCAGGATGCGCATTTCGGGATATTTCTTTTTTTCCTCCAGAATCTGCTGCTCCAGAGCTCTTCCCTCAGGCCCGGTTTCTCTAAAACCGGCGGAAATAATAATGATACCCAGAATGCCAGCCTCTCCACACTCAGCCACCAGTCTGGGTACCTGAGGAGCCGGAGCTGTAATTACGGCCAGGTCAGGAGTTTTTGGTAGATTCTTGACTGAGGGGAAGCAGGGAATGCCCATTACTGCTTCTACTGCGGGGTTAACCGGATAGACCACACCGCGGTAGCCACCAGTAATCAGGTTGGAAAGTATTTTCCCTGAGACACTTTTCGGGTTGGGGCTGACGCCCACCAGTGCAATGCGCTGCGGTTTGAAAATTTTATCCAGAGTTTCCATGGGTTCCATCTAAATACTCCGCACTCCAGGATTCTGTGTTTCAAGTTATTCGGCTTTTTGGCCAGAAAAAAGCCGAAAACAACTAAAACAATTTTAATCTAAATCCAGTAGAAATTGTAGTGCCAGGCATCCCGTATCCATAAATCAGCTCATACCTCACGTTTAACAGGTTGTTGATAAGGAGGAAGGCTTCCAGCTTTTTTGAAAGGTCGTATTTAAGGTTGATGTCGGTTAAAAGATGAGCAGGAAGTTTAACTTTTTCGGCTGGATAAGTGGAATAATTAAAGTCAGTTCTCTGGCCGACATAATTCAGTTCCAGCGCCAGACGCAGTTTTTTGCTGCTAAAAACCATATGAGCAAAACCGCTGTGAGCAGGCCGCCTGATTAAAACTTCGTTGTTGTCTAAGTCCAGAGCCTGCAGCCAGGTCCAGCCGGCTTCACCGTAAAAAGCGGGAAATGGTCGGAAGCGCAGGGAAGCTTCCAGACCGCGAGTGAGGGCCCGGCCAAGGTTAAGGTAGCCAGTGCCAAAGTAAAACTGGATGAGGTTGCGGTATCTGTTTTCAAAGTAAGTAAGCGCAGTGGAAAAATGCTGGTTCCAGTCTCGCTCAATTCCGGCATCCCAGCCGGTGTTTTTTTCTGGTTCGAGCGAAGAGTTGCCGATGGGACCGAAAGAACTGGCTGGAGCATAAAGCTGGTAAAGAGAAGGCGCTTTAAACCCTGAGCCGAGCGTAGCTTTTATTTTCCAGCCTGTGCCGGCTGGCGCAAAATTAGCAGCCAGGCGGTAAGTCAGGGCTGTGCCAAATTCCTGGTGCTGGTCAAGGCGGAAGCCAGAGGTGAAAGAAAGGCCTTTAGCTGGTTTCCATTGGTCCTGAAAGTAAAAGCCCAGAAGGCTGGTTTGTTTCCGGGGAAAGAAACTTTCATAAAAACCAAAAAGACTGGAGTAATGGTCTTCGGAGCTAGCCACTTCCTCTTTGAATTCCAGGCCAAAAATTATTGTCTGGGAGGTGGAGAGAAAAAGGTTGTTCTGCCAGTCCAGCTTGAAAAATGTTCCCTGATAAGAGGCTCTTTCACTCTCTTCAGGATGCCAGTTATCCGGGTCGTTGTAATTTTTTCGCTGGCTAAGAGCAAAACCAAAAACGAGTTTTTGCTCCCACCGGTGCTGGAAGAGGAAAAAATTGGCTTCAAAGCGCTCGAATAAGAAAGATGATTTTTGCCTAAAATTTGGGTCATCGCCATAAGGTCCACCGAAGGCATCGAGGTCTGCTTGTGAGAGCAGTCCGCGCGTCTGCCAGGTCAGAGAAAAATCAGGACTGAGCTCGTACTTAATTTTGAAAGCTAAAGCCTGCTGCGAAAACCCGTCAGGTTCTTTGTTGCCTTGGTAGTATTTGCTGGCTGCGGAAACACCCCCAGTGCTCCAGGAGTTTAAGCCGAGCTCATAGGAAAAATTTCTGGCTCTGCGGCTAAGAGAGAAGGCTCCCTGCCAGGTGTTCTGTGTGCCGGCCGAGAGAGTAATTTCCGAGTGGTTGCGGTCTGGTTCTGAGGAAAGAAAATTTACCACTCCGGCCAGAGCGTCTGAACCATAAAGCGTGCTTTGCGGCCCGCGGAGGATTTCCAACCTGTCCATGAGACCTAGGTTAAACAGGTTAAAATTAAAAGAGCGAGCTGGTGAGGCCGGGTCATTAATCTCTATGCCGTCAATCATAAATAGCGTGTGTTCAGAATTTCCCCCGCGAAGAAAAAGAGAACCAGCTCCACCAGCAGGACCAGCCTGGGCATAAAAAACACCGGGTGCCAGCGTAAAAAGGTTTTCTGGCCTAATGGTTTTAATAGGGAAAAGTGATTTCAGGTCTAACACAGAAACTGCCGAAGCTGTTTCTTTAAGAGGAGTCTCCAGACGGGTAGCAGTGACCACCACTTCATGGTGAATTTTTTCATTCTGGGTTCGGTCATCCGTTCTGGCGTTAAGAAAATGGGGAAAAAAGACCAGTAAAAACAGGGAAAGACACAGATGGGCAGAAAGGTTCTTTTTCATGCATGCTCCTTTCCCCCCGCTGATAATTATTTGTGGCCAACTTGTTCATCTTCTCTTCCGCCCGAAGAAAAGATGGGCCAACGGGTCTAAGTCAGGTATCCTGACTCTCGGGTCATCCTCCTCCCTGGCCTTCCCACCCTGAAGGGCAGTGGCTTTTTTCGGGATTCGTCGCCGATTACAGTAGCGGGGGCTGTGTCCGCTTTTCACGGACTTCCCTGCTTAAACCCTGGAAGTCAAATTTATCATATTTTTGCTCCCTGTCAATCCCGACTTAGCGAATTGGTAAAAAGTGTGGTGACTTTAGCAATTTTCTATCATGAATATCTGGGTCTTTATCTGACTCCACAAAATCTTCTATAAGGGGAAAAAAATTTTTTAAAAGCCTAACGCTCGTCCCTTTTTAGAGAATAAAGAAATGTATTTAACACGAGAAATGCTTTATAGTTCATCTAACATTTTTTAATTGATTTAAATATTAAAATAAAAAAACAGACGATATAATTATGATTTTAAACTGCCAGACTTTAAGAAGGAGCCTCAAGAACAAAAAT
>JACIYK010000239.1 GCA_014359965.1 Candidatus Aminicenantota bacterium | reverse complement strand
TGATGGTCATCTGGTCAGCAAAATCAAGGTCAGCTCCTACCGGCAGGCCCATAGCCAGTCTGGTCAGACGAACCGGAAAATCTTTTAAGGTGCGGGAAATTAAAGCTGCGGTCGCTTCTCCTTCAGCCGTAGGGTTGGTGGCAATGATCACTTCTTTAAACTGACCATTTTTTAACCGGTTTACCAGCTTTTCCAGCCTTAATTCATCAGGCCCTATACCCTTTATCGGAGATAGAGCACCAAGTAACACATGATAACGCCCCCGGAAAACACCTGTTTTCTCTATAGAGGCCACATTAAAAGGTTCTTCCACGATGCAGAGCTGTTCGTCATTCCTGGAGGGGTCGGTGCATAGGAGACAGGGTTCTTGATCAGTAATGTTATTACAAACTGAACAATAAAACAAGTTATTTTTCACATCTTTTAGGGCTTTAATCAGGTTCTCTGTTTCTTCATCCGGCAAGCTTAAAAGATAAAAGGCCATTCTCTGCGCTGATTTTAACCCCACGCCCGGAAATTTCCGTAGCTGTTCTATAAGGTCGTGAAGTGGCTTGGCATATTCAAACATGACTGTGCTTCCTCAAAACAGGCCCGGTATTTTGAGGCCACCAGCCAGGCCAGACATTTTGTTAGAAACTTCCGCCTCAACCCGAGCCACTGCATCACGATAAGCAGCCACAATTAAATCCTGCAGCATTTCCACGTCTTCTTTATTAACCACTTCCGGATCAAGTTTTATTTCCAGACAATTTTTCTGGCCATCCAGGACTACGGTGACCATGCCACCACCACTTGAGCCTTCCACTCGCATTTCAGCCAGCTCTTTTTGTAATTTTTCCTGTAGCTCCTGGGCTGCTTTCATCATTTTTTGCAGTTCAGCCAAATTTTTCATGCCCAACACCTCGCCTTTCTATTTCTAAGTTTTGTGATTTTTCTCCACGCTATTCTTCTTTTTTACGCCCACCACATGTCCCTTTAATGTTTCCAGCACTGCCCGGGCTTTAGGGTCCTCCAGAAAAGAACCAGTCTGGCCGTTTATTCCAGGACCGTGGCTGGTCCCGGAGCTTCTTTCTCCTGGCTTTAACGTCGCTCGCGGTTCCGCCTCTGCCTGGCTCCCTGGCACTATTTCCAGTTCCAATCCTTTTGAAGAAACTTCACTGGCTAGACGGTTGAGAAAAGCCAGGTCTCTCTCAATTAAGGCAGCAAAATGTTTTTTGTCAGAGCTGTATATCAGCCTGATTTTTTCATTGTTCACTTCTACCCGACTGGCTATTTTAAAAATCGGGGCTAGGGTCGGCTTTTCCCTGACCAGTCTGTTGTACAGTTGATCCACAATTTCATTCCCGAAGATAGTAAAACCGTTTTTATTTGCGGCCATTGGGGACGATTTTTCAGCTTTCTGGTAATTGCCGAACTTAGCCTGCTTTACGGCTTTATTCTCGACCGGATTAACCTGGTAAGTAGAATTTTGGATTGATACCTTGCCCTTTATTTCGGCTTTCAAATTATCTATTTCTCTTAGGACTTTTTCCAGCGGTTTCAGGCGGGGTAAATAGCAGAGCTTTATCAACCAGGATTCCAAAAAAATCCTTGGCTGGGAAGAATATCTAAGACCGGCCTCACCTTCCTGTAAAATCAAAAGATAGCGGAGAATTTCCTCGGCCTTTAGCTCCGATATCAGCTGACACCAGGTCTCCAAGTCCTCTTTAGGCACCAAAAGAAATTCTTCGGGCTTTTCAGTAACTTTCAGCACAAGTAGATTTCTGAAGAACTCAATCAACCCGCTGTAAAAATAACGAAGGTCATAACCGGCCGAAATCAGGTTCTCTACTTGGTCAAAAACCTTCTCGCTCTTTCCCTGGAGAATAGCTTCCACCATATTTTGAAAAAGATTCCGGTCTATGACGCCCAGCACCGTTTCTGCATCATGGTCACTTATTTCATTCCCGGCAAAAGAAATAAGCTGATCAAGTAGAGTTTCTGCATCTCTCAGGCTGCCATCAGCAGCCTCGGCCACTAATTTCAGACTATAATCGCTTACTATCAGTCCTTCTTTTCCGGCAATAAACTTTAGATGGGAGATGATTTCTCTAATCGAAAGCTTTTTAAAAACAAAATGCTGGCAGCGGGAAACTATGGTTCGGGGAACTTTATGAAACTCCGTGGTGGCAAAGATAAAAACCGTGCGGGTCGGCGGTTCTTCCAGGGTTTTGAGCAGGGCATTAAAGGCATCACGGCTTAACTGATGCACTTCATCAATGATGATAACCCGGTAGCGACTGTGCATCGGCTCATACTGCACACTTTCTCTTAAAGCCTTAACGTCTTCAATACTCCGGTTGGAAGCACCATCAATCTCTATAAAATCAAGCAATTTCTCTTCATTGATAGCCTGACACATAAAACAAACATTACAGGGTTCAGGCGTCGGACCTTTTTCACAGTTGAGAGCCTTAGCCAGGATTCTGGCCACCGTGGTTTTACCAACACCCCTCATCCCTGAGAAAAGATAGGCATGAGCTACGCGGTTTTCTTTCAGAGCATTTTGCAATGTTTTGACTACAGCTTCCTGCCCAACTACTTCACTAAAAGTTCGGGGACGGTATTTACGGGCCAGAACCAGGTATCCAGATTTACTTTCTTCTGCCGTAGGATTGGACATTTTTTGCCTGAAATTTTTTAGAATTTTCAGTTAGTGTTTATCTTACCATAACAGGATAAAAATTCAACAAACCAGACGCGTAATTTTAGATATTAGCGGATGAAAAAAACTGCCATAATGATTAAAATAGGTAGCGAAATGGAACAAAAGAAAAAAGGCCTGTTCCTGGCGCATCTAGCTGTTTTGCTTTTTGGCCTTCCAGGAGTAATCGGGAAAGCCTTACCGTTCACTCCTGTGCAGCTGACGTGGCTGAGAGTTCTGCTGGCGAGTTTAGCTCTTCTCTTGATGGTAAGATTATTTGGTCAGAGTCGTCCCTCGTTCCGTTCCCCCGAAATATTTCTACTTCTTTCTACCGGACTTCTTCTTTCCTTTCACTGGACAGCTTTTTTTCTGGCTGTCAAAAAGGCCACGGTGGCAGTTGGGCTCCTAGCTTATTCTACCTTTCCAGTCTTTACCGCTTTTCTGGAACCCCTGCTTTTAAAAACTAGGTTCAGAGCCAATTACGTCTGGCTGGCCTGCATGACTGTAGCTGGTATTTACCTCATGGCGCCAGAATTCAAAAT
>JACIYK010000238.1 GCA_014359965.1 Candidatus Aminicenantota bacterium | reverse complement strand
AAACCAAGTCATTAACTGGCGAAAATGTGTGTTATGTGGAATAATTTGTCTTCTGAGGGTTTTTAAATTTAGCTTATCTTATAAGAATATTTGGATTTTGGCTTGTCAATAATACTTAATTACAGAGGCAAAGATTTTTTACTTAAAAGTTTAATAATTTTAAAACGCAGACGAAAAAAAAGAACAATAACAGATAGCTAACCAGCAAAAATATTTCTTTCTTATCGCCCGACGTAAACTTAGCCGGCATTTTTTGCAAAACTAAAAAGTAAATTTCTGGATGAGGAGGCTTACTCACTGAGTTTGGTCAATTTGGAGAGTTCTTCGTTGTAGTATTTCCGGTAGAGAATTTCCCACTCCTGAGAGCCTTCTTCAATATGTTTTTTCTGAGATTCTATTTTTTCTCTGGCTTTGCGGTCAATTTGGTCATAGAGCTTCATTTCTTCATCAATGGCTTTAACGATGGTCAGCCGGATCTCATTGGGCTCATCAAGAAATTCTACCAGGTCATCCTTAAAGAGTGCATTAAGAATGAGTTTGGAAAGGTGGTGAATTTTTTCCCTTGACAGCTTACTCATTAGAGGACAATGTTCCTTTCTTTAGCCAGTTTAGTTTTTATCATTTTGAACATCGTCTGGTATTCAATGTTGCCCTTCCTGATCTCTTCAATGTGTTTGTTTAGAATTTCCCGCACTTCCTGGTCCAGCCGGTCTTCTTTCATGAATTCTTCAGTAATCAGGTTAATAATTTCTTCCAGGACTTTAGCCTTGTCATCAACCAGGATTTTACCTTCTTTTATCAGAGTTCTTAAGATAGTAAAGGAAAGATGTTCGATTTGGTTCTTATTTAGCCTCATTTCATATTTAAAATACAATATAAACGGGAAAAATTCAAGAATATGAGTTAAATTTTCGGGGTAAAGTTGCTAAAAGTTTTCAGAAATTCAGGAATTTGCTTTAAAAACCAGTTTCGGCTGGAAAATTCTAGCTTCTGGCTCAAACCTGGCTAGGCCTAAAAGCTTGCCTTCTCGGGAAAAAACCCGGCATATTTCCGGGTGCTTAACAGTCCCACGGCCACTGATGGCCTTAACCACACTTTCCAGAGAAAACTTCTGGCCCTGGAGAAACATTTTCTGACCTCGTTCGTCAAGATATACAGCCTGGTGCTCGTTGAGCAGGTACTCCATTGGGATGATAAAGCTTTCTTTTTGACCGGAATCAACCAGCTCCTTTATCTTATCGAGGGTGAAGGCTTCTTCTTCTGTGTAGGTACCTACGGCCAGTCTCCTGAGCTTTGAGAGGTGGGCTCCACAGCCCAGTATCTGACCGAGGTCATGGGCCATTGTCCGCACATAAGTTCCTGAGGAACATTCCACCAGGAAATTTACCACTGGCGGCTGATAATCAAGCAGCAGGAACCGGTAAACTCGGACCCTGATAGGCTTGAGCTTCGGTTTCTTGCCCTGGCGGGCAAGCTTAAAAGCGGCCTCGCCGTTTATCTTTTTGGCAGAAAAAGGAGGCGGAAGCTGGGTAATTTCGCCCTCAAAAGAAAGCATGGCCTTACGGAGGGTTTCTTCGTCTGGAAAATTGTTGACGGCCAGACCGACGGCTTTTCCCTGAGCATCATAAGTGTCTGTTGCCTGACCAAGTTTTATTTCGCCGGCGTAAGTTTTATCCAAACCGGAAAGATAGGGAAAAAGCCGGGTGGCCCAGCCCACGGTTATGAGCAACACGCCTGTGGCCAGGGGGTCCAGAGTGCCGGTGTGGCCTACTTTTTTGATCTTTAGCCATTTTCTTAATTTAAGGACGACATCATGGGAAGTCAGACCGGCGGGCTTATCAACTATAATAATACCGTTCATATCCAGTTTCATAAAGAAAACTTCAAGTATAGCTATAATTATTAATCGTAGTGCTGAGAAGCTGCTCTATTTTTCTGGGAATTTCTTCAATCAGTCTTTCGTACGGGCCATTGACCGTAAATCCAGCAGCGTGCTTATGTCCGCCACCTCCAAAATATTCAGCCACCAGGGCTGAATTAGCTGTGCCTCTGGAGCGCAGGCTCACCCGAAAGACATCCTGGTCCATTTCTTTAAAGAAAATCACCATCCTGACGCCTTTTATGGAGCGGGCAATGGTGGTGACATCCTCTACTTCTACTTCTTTAAGGCCTGTTTCCTGCAGGTCTTTTTTAAACATACTCAGAATGGCTATATCACCCTTCTCGTTGATTCGCAATGAATTAAGCACACGGGCTAACAGTCTGATTTTGGCCGGTGTATTGTTGGCCGTTAATTTTTCTGCTACCTTATAAGGGTCAGCCCCGGCTTCTACCAGTCGGTAGCAGGTATAAAGAGCCTTACCTGTGGTGTTGGAGAACTGAAAAGAACCGGTATCGGAAAAGATAGCGGCATAAAGGTATTCAGCCATTCTTGGGGTCAAGGAGATTCCCAGAGGTTCGGCCAGCTCAAAAACCATTTCGCCCACAGCCGAGGCCGCCGGGTCAATCCAGTTCAGCTCGGCATATGGGGAATTGGAATAGTGGTGGTCAATGTTAATTTTTGGCAGATGGTTGATTTTCGTCTGGCCAGAGCGAGAAACATCAGCGCATTCCAGCAAAATAACCAGATCCACGCCTTTCGGCTCAACATCTCCTATCCGGATTCTCTTCGTTTCCGGAAAGTCGCAGAGGGGGAAGGGAAGGGGGTCATGGCTGACTACCTGAACTTTTTTTCCCAAAAGTTCAAGCATTTCGGTGAGAGCTAGACTGGTGTAAATGGAGTCTCCGTCGGGTCTCAAATGAGAGACAATGGCGACATTCTTAGCTTGGAGAATTTTTTTGGCAATTTCATTCTTTATCGTCTGATTCATTTTTCTTAACTAAGTCCAGCAGTTGGTCTATTCTTTCTACCTGATCAATGGAAGTGTCCAGAACGAAAATTAGCTCTGGATTATATCTCAAGTTAAGCCGGGAAGCAAGAAGTTTGCGGAAATAAGGAGCCTTTTTTTTCAGCAGTTTGAGCACGGTTTCTCTTCTATTTTTCTCCAACACGGAAACAGAAATGGTGGCTGTTTTCAGGTCAGCCGGCATTTCCACTTTGGTCACTGTCAGGAAACCGACCATTTCCGGTAGTTCACTGATTAGATACCGGCTGATTTCCATCTGAATCAGATGGCTGACTCTTTTAGGTCGAAAAGAACCTTCTTTGATCATTTTTTCTGTGGAATTAGGAGTAATAGTTTATCTCGTGTCCAG
>JACIYK010000237.1 GCA_014359965.1 Candidatus Aminicenantota bacterium | reverse complement strand
AACTTCCCATTGAATTTTTTCCGGGTCCGACATAGTTGGGTCAGAGTGAAAGACGCCAATCATAGAACCGGTGGGAAAGACATTCTGTGCCTGCATATGGTGCAGCAGTTCGCCTACGGCTGCCTCAATCTCGGCAAAAGAACCCTGCCTTGATAGTGAGCAATAAACGAATGGTTCTACTTCTTTTATTTCCACCTTTATTTCACCACTAACTTGAGCTTTGAGATTGTGGCCAGAGAAAATTTGGCTAAAAAAAATAAACAGCCAAATGATAAAAAATTTCTTAATATAAACCCTCCCGTTTTTCTTCATCTCTTCTCTCCTTTGACTTTTAAATGATACTACTAAAAAAGCTGAGATTAAAGCAAATTCTCAGAGGCATTATGTTGCTAACTTAATCCAGATGGAGCACCGAAATTTCTTGTGGCTTTGTTTATCTGGAAGTGTCAAAAATTGAAAAAAAGTGCATAAATATTGAGCTGCACAAAAGATGTGCAATTTGTTACAACGTATTGAATATTAATTCTTTATAATCCGAACACTCGTAGATTTCCACAAACTTTTTCACAAGATTTGTGGAAAATTCTCCGCACGTTAAATTAATAGTTTTAGGCCAAAAGTTCCTCTAATTTTTAAACTATCTAAATAATAATTATTAAGAGTACCCAGTCTGCGATTTTTTATTTTTTGTTCTTCACGTACTTATCAAACCATTCTATCATCTCAGCTAACACGTGTAGGACCGATTCCCTGGCTGAGTAACCATGACTTTCGTAAGGAAGCATGACCAGGCGGGCTGTTCCGCCGAGCCCTTTGAGTGCAGCAAACATCCTCTCTGACTGGATGGGAAAAGTTCCTGAGTTATTGTCAGCTTCACCATGAATTAAAAGGATGGGCTCATTAATTTTATGGGCGTGCATAAATGGAGATACTTTCCAGTAAAGCTCAGGTGCTTCCCACAGAGTTCTTCTTTCATTCTGAAAGCCAAAAGGTGTTAGCGTACGGTTGTAGGCTCCGCTTCTGGCCACACCTGCGGCAAATAGGTCAGAGTGAGCCAGCAAATTGGCAGTCATAAAAGCACCATAACTATGCCCGCCGACTCCAATTCTTTTTCTGTCGGCTACGCCCAGACGGTCCAGAGCATCTATAGCTGCTTTGGCATTGGCCACAATCTGAGGAATAAAGGTGTCGTTCATCGTCTTCGGGTCGCCGACAACAGGCATCTGAGCATTATCCAGCACTACATAACCCTGGGTCAGGTAAAACAACTGGCTGGCTCCGCGGTAGAAGGTAAAACGGTAAGGTGAGCCACGCACTTGACCCGCAGTGGCCGGGTCGTTGTATTCCCTTGGATAAGCCCAGATAACAGCGGGCCTTCTTTCGCCTTCTTTGTAGTCTGGCGGCAGGTAGAGCAAGCCGGAAAGTTCCACCCCATCATCTCTTTTATATTTTATTAATTGTTTTTTCACGGCTGTGAGCTGGGGAGCTGGGTCAGGAAAAGCTGTCAGGGCTTTTCTTTTGCCAGTTTTGATTTCCAGAAGATAATAGTTGGGGGGCTGGGTGGGGGATTCAAAAGAGGTAATTATTCTATCTCTTCTTTTCCCGTCGAAAGCCAGGAAATTCTCGTAAACACCTTTTTCACAGCGCCATAAACGCTTCTTCTTTAAAGTTTTCAGGTTGAATTTATCCAGAAAAGGCCGGTCTCCATCAGGTGAAGCTCCGTTTCCAGTGAGGTATATAAAATCTCCTTCCTGAAGAGCAACCCGGTCGCCTTCTGGCGTGGAAATCATAACCGGTCTGCCTGGGTCGTTGTACTGGTCCTGAGCGCTAAGATCAAAAATCTTGCGCAGCATTCCAGGCTTTTTGAGGTCAAAGAGGTAGGTTGTCCGCCATCTTTTTTTCCATTCATACTCAGATACCAACCCTTGATCAGCACGGCCCAGCCATATTATTCCCTGAAATCTTTGAGGTAGTCTTAAGGCTTCTCTGGCCTCACCTGAAAATGGTGACTCCAGAAACATCACTCGGTCCCGATGCGGGACGTTCTTTTCCGGGTTGCCATCATCAAGGGCTTCCACCCAGACCAGGGTAGCTGGCTTTAAGGGCTGCCACTCTGGAGTGCGCGGCCCGGTGGGTACGCCATTTCTGGGAACTTCCTCAGCCGCAGGAAGTTCGGCTACCACTTTAACCAGGTTTCCCTGGCTGTCCCAGATTTCCAGACTATGAGTAAAAGACCTGTAAGGAACACTGTAGGAGAATGGTCTCTTTATTTTTTTTACCAGCAAGTATTTGCCGTCTGGGGAAGGAAGGACAAATTGATACATACCAGGCGAATTTATTTTTTGTTGTTCATTGGTAGCCAGGTTCAATCTAAGAATCTGGGTAGTAGCATAATATTCAAATAATTTTTCGTCGTAAGGAGTTTTGAGCAAATCCTGGTAGGTAGGTACAGAAGCAAACTTTCCGGCAGTTTCCTGGATGTTCGGTCCCACCGGAACACGAGGAGCAACAGGTTCAGGGCCGCGATTTTCCGGGTTGGAAAAAACAAGCAGACCTTTGCTATCTGGTAACCAGACGAAGCCATCGTTGAGGACTGAATTTAATTCTGGGCCAAAAACTTTTCTTGCCTGTCCAGTCCTGGTTTCAATTATCCATAATTCCTGACCCCTATTTAAACATCTTTTAACCGCCAGGTAACGTCCATCAGGCGACCATACTGGTTGACTGTAAACAGGTTCTTCTGGAAGCTCGATTTTAATTTCCTTTCCGGTTTGTATGTCCTTCAGTACAAAGTGAGTGAAAAATCTTATAACCTGCCGGCTGTTGTTATGTGGTGTTATCCTTATTCCAGCCAGGCGGTAGAATGGCTGACTAATCTGGGCAATAGAAGGCATGGGCTGATAATGGCTCATCAACATAGTCTTTTGTTGGGGGTCAAAACTAACCAAAGGCAACGGAGGAGCGTCAAGAATGTCCACAATTTCTTTTGGTGGAAGCTTATAAGGTTCTTGGGAAAAAGTCAGGGGGCTTAGAATCCATATTAGCAGCACCAAAAATGAAAGATGCTTAATTAATCCTGAAACTCTTTTGCCCATAGAATCCTCCTTCTTTTACAATCCAGTCTATTAGATTTTTTAATAAATTATTATGATAAATTAATCAACAAAAATTTTCTTTTAAATCAGCAAACAGTTTTTGACCGATTTTTTAGGCCAAGGCCAGGGATAATGTTCATTTTTAAAATCGTTTAAATTTTACTTTTTGTTAAGAAATTAATTGT
>JACIYK010000236.1 GCA_014359965.1 Candidatus Aminicenantota bacterium | reverse complement strand
ATTTGAATTTCCCAGAGAAGAAAGAGCTCAGTTAGCAAATCTGGTCTCAGGACTTTCTCTTAACCGCCAGAGAGAGATATTGGAGGGATTTTATATCCTGAAAAAGAGAGAAGGAAAATCTCTAGGAGAGATATTAAGCCTGGCAGAATTTCAGGAAGTCCTGTCCAGAAAGAATCTGGATAAAGTACAGCTGGGCGAAAAACTGGCAGAACAATTGAGGTCAAAAACCTTTCCTTTGGTGACAGGTCTCTTGAAACAAATTGACAAGGAAATTCAGGAACTCAGTCTCCCACCTGATGTTACCATTAATTATGACCCGACGCTGGAAGACAGCAGCCTGACTGTGAAGCTGAAGCTGAACAATGTTGATGATTTAGTAAATATTATGAAGGAACTTTCTTCCCCAGAGAAAAAAAAACACTGGCAAAAGCTTTTTGCTATACTTCAGGCGGTAGAAGAATAATTAAAGCATGGTGCAACAGTGATACAAAAATTGACTATAGAAAAGATATATCTTGATAAAAAATTAGAGAAAAATAAGTTTGCCAGGAAAATTATTGACCGCCTACCGGGCAGGCCGGTGGTCCTGGTTGATAATAATGCCCGTGTAGAGCATGAAATAAGTTTGAGCCCTGATCCTATAACCCAGGGTAAAAAGGTTGTTTACCTTACTGAAAACAGGTCATTCTTGCGACCCTGTCCTTGTACCCCAGGATGTCTGAGCTGTGGTTACTGGAATATAGACCTTGACCAGAACTGTCCCCTGGACTGCAGCTATTGCATCCTCCAAGCCTACCTCAACGGCCGACCGTTGGTGCTTTCAGTTAACCGAATAGAACTGGAGAAGGAAGCCCAAAAATTTCTGAGTCAGAAAAGGAAAGTTACCATAAGAATCGGCACCGGAGAACTGACGGATTCCCTGGCCTTGGACTGGCTTACTGAGAATTCTTTGTTTTTAATTGACCTTTTTAAGGGAGCAGAAAGATGTTTACTGGAGTTTAAGACCAAGACTGCAGATATTGAAAACCTGCTAAAGATAAAACCAGAAGCAAACGTAGTTATCGCCTGGTCTTTAAACCCTGAGAAGATTATAGCCATGGAAGAGAGGGGGACGGCCAGTCTGCTGGCCAGGCTGGTGGCGGCCAAAAGAGCCGTTAATCATGGATACAAAGTAGGGTTTCATTTTGATCCCATCATTCATTATGAGGGCTGGAAGGAAGATTATGCTGAAGTGGTAAAAATGATTTTTAAGTATATCCCAGTGGAGGCCATCTGTTGGGTCAGTCTGGGCACCTTACGTTTTCCGCCTGGCCTGCCTGATGTTGCTCGCTACCGGTTTAAAGATAGTAAATTGTATGAGCAAGAATTTATCAAAGGCTGGGATGGGAAATACAGGTATCCAAGGCCGAGACGGCTAAAAATATACCTGGAAATGACTGAGGTTTTTTATGATTATTCCCTTGGAGAGAAAGTATATCTGTGTATGGAATCACCATCTATTTATGGAGAA
Organism: Candidatus Aminicenantota bacterium; assembly: GCA_014359965.1. Taxonomy (GTDB): domain Bacteria; phylum Acidobacteriota; class Aminicenantia; order Aminicenantales; family Saccharicenantaceae; genus Saccharicenans. The sequence continues at coordinate 1,813 of JACIYK010000236.1, read as the reverse complement.
GCTTTAATAAAAAAAATAAGGGGAAGGTATTTAACTACCTTCCCCTTTCCTTGGCTTTGCTAAATCAAAACCGGGCTATCATTCACCCTCAGTCGCTTTCCTCTCTGTGATAATGCCAACCAGCTCTATACCAGCTTCGCGGATTTTATCAATGACATCGATTATTTTGCCGAACTCAAGATTCTGGTCAGCTCTGAGGTAAAGTTTCTTCTCTGTAGCTGTCAAGAAAGCTTCTTCCAGCGCTGGTGTCAGACCTTCAAGTGTTACTCTTTGTTCTTTAAGGAATAAAGATCCATCGGCTTTAATGGAAAGAACCACCTCTGGGTTATCAGGCATCTGAGTGGTATTCAGAGCTGAAGGCAGCTGCACATCAACGCCTTTCTGGACCAGCGGTGTAACCACCATGAATATGATCAACAGAACGAGAAGTACGTCACAAAGAGGAACGACATTGGGTTCTGATTTTACGGTTTCTTTTTCATTCATTGATACTGAGAAACCCATTGTCTTCCTCTCTTAGTAAAGTAGTTCCAACATCAAATTACTTACCTGAAACCCGGATGAAATAATCCACAATCTGAGAGGTGGTGTTGTCCATCTCAGTGTTGTAGACTTCAATTCGGGTGTTCAGCGAGTTAAAGGTCCAGAGGGCGATAACAGCCACGGCAATACCGAAAGCTGTGGTCACCAGAGCTTCAGCGATACCAGCGGCCACGGCACCAATTCCACCGGAACCAGTTAGAGCCATGCCGCGGAACGCATTGATGATTCCGAAAATGGTTCCGAACAAACCGATGAACGGAGCTGAGGTAGCGATGGTCGCCATGATGCTCAATCCTCGCTTGAGTTCCTGAGTGAATAGAGCCTGAGCTCTGGCGCAACCTCTCTGGGCAGATTCAATCTGTTCTTCCAGAGTAAGGTTGGATTCCTTAGCTCCCAAGTATTCTTCAATTCCAGCGGCTGTTACTCTGGCCAGATGGCTGCTCTTATAATCTTTTTTAGAAGCCAGAGCCAGCGCTTCTTTCAGCTGGCCGTTTTTCATTAATTCAGCCAGTTTGGGAGCGATTTCCATGGATTTTTTTCTGGCGCGAGCAAAAGCCAGTTGACGCTCGATGAACAAGTAAATGGTGATAACCGAAAGGGTAATCAGGATAATGGCCACTGTTTTTGCCACGACGCCCATGGCCTGCCACATTTCAATCAAACCGAATTGCATGTCTTAAACCTCCTTTTAAATATCGAAAGCCATTGTTAGCTTTTCTTACTTTAGTTTAAAGGTCACCGTGACGGTGAAAATAACACCACGGGGACGGCCGTTGATAATCATCGGCTCATACACCCACTGTTTGACCGCATCGATTGCGGCCTGGTCGAGTAAGGGAACAGACCTTAGAACCTTAACTGACTGGACGCGTCCATAAATATCTGTAGTAGCTTCCAGAATAACTACACCTTCAACTCGAGCCTGGCGAGCGATTTCCGGATAAACAGGGTCAACTTTGTGGATAAGCTTGGGGGGCTTGATTTCACCAATTGCTCTGACGGGTTCTTCTACTTCACCACCAATTACTCCGCCAAGAACTCCGCCGACAACTCCGCCGAGAACACCGCCGACTACGCCGCCCTCGACACCACCTTCAACTCCGCCTTCTATTCCGATGTCAGAAACGGCTTCCTGAGCAATCTGGTCCGGAATTTCTACCGGAGCTACCAAACGACCAGGTTCAACTGTCGTAGGCGCAGCTTGCACAGCCTTGATTCTTCTCGTAGAAGTAGATTTTTTCTTGGCTGGTGGTGGTGGCGGTGGTGGGGG
>JACIYK010000235.1 GCA_014359965.1 Candidatus Aminicenantota bacterium | reverse complement strand
GCCGCCCGCTTCCTTTTCTTTTAAAATAGGACAGCAAAACACCTCCTCTAAAATAGAGCACGGAGAATGCGCCAGGAGGCCCGGCCATCCCCAAAAGGATTTCGTCTTTGCAGCCCGCGCCGAAATTCACTGCTTTCCACTTCTTTTAACAATCGCAGAGCCAGTTTTTCTATACTTTCAGCTTTAGTCCCTCCTATCCAGGCTACGCCCGCTTCCACTGCTTCCGGCCTCTCGGTCTTTTCTCTCATCACCACCACCGGCACCCCCAGCGAAGGAGCCTCCTCCTGAATACCGCCTGAATCGGTCATAATCAGGCTGGCTTCTCGCATCATCATGACAAAAGTCAGGTAATCCACGGGCTCAACCAGCCAGATGCGCTCATGTCCGCCCAGCTCTCTGAGCACCACCCGCCTGACTTCCGGGTTAAGGTGCACCGGGAAAACCACCTCTGCCTCAGGCACTTTTTCCACCACGCGCCGGATAGCCCGGCAGATTTCTTCCATTCCTTTTCCGAAACTCTCCCGCCGATGAGCGGTCACCAGAATGAGTTTTTTTGTCCTCTGGCTTCTGCTGCCCTGACTAAATAATGCTTCTTTTAGCTTTTTGATTTTTTCAGCTGTCAGTTCCTGATGGCCGCCTCTTTTATCTGAAAAATCAGAACCAGAAGCTTTTCCAGACCGCTTCTCTCTTTCTTTTTCACTTTGTTTGCTTTTATCCCTGCCTGTTATTCCCTCAGGGTACTGATTTTCGCTCAGAAATTTTTGGCTGCCCTGGCCCACCATGCTTTCTCTTATTAATCTTAAATTTGAATACCACTTTTTACTTCCTGTTTTCCTCAAAATCATTTTCAACGCATCCACCACCGTGTTTCCCGTGACCAGCACCCGCTCGGTGCTTATACCTTCAGCCAGCAGATTTTTTCTGGCTCTCTCTGTCGGCGCAAAATTCAGATCCGCCAGCGGGCTGATGAGCCGGCGGTTGATTTCTTCCGGAAATGGGTTAAATCTATCTTCTGTCCTGAGGCCGGCTTCCACGTGTCCGACTTTAACCCGAGAGTAAAAGGCAGCCAGGGCCGCTGCCAGCGCAGAAGTGGTATCGCCCTGCACCAGAACCCAGTCGGGTTTCTCGGCGCTCAGTATCTTTTTCATTCCCAGCAAAACTTTACCGGCTACGTCAGCCAGGTGCTGGTTTGGTTCCATTACACGCAGGTCATAATCTGGCTTAAGGTCAAAAACTTTAAGAAAGGGCTCCACCATTTCTCGGTGCTGGCCAGTCAGGCAAACCAGAGTTTCAAATCTTTTTTCTGTTTTCTGCTTTGTTTTTCCCTCTTTTTTCCCTTCTTTACCTGTCCTGCTGTAGGCTCTTAAGGCATGGATGACAGGCGCCAGCTTGATGACTTCTGGTCTGGTCCCCATAACCACCAGGACTTTAATTTTTTTGCTTTTGACTGCCTTCATTTTCGCTCCACTTTTTTTGCCTTGGCTTGTTTTTGACTTCCTTTTAATCATTTTCAGGCTTTTTCATAAAGCTCAAGTTATAATTTTTTATTTAACAGCTAATAGTTTAAAGCATCATTAGGCTTCTAGCCAAATAGTCATTTTTCACACAATGTTCCCCTGATTTGGTAACAACTTCAATTAATATTTGCGGGAAACATTTCATTTTATAGCTTTTAATTTTTTCCCTTCTTAAAAAGAATTATGTCCTTCTCTTTTCCCATTCTTTTACCAGATATTTAACTATTCTTTCTGCGGTCTTGCCATCCCAGTATTTGGGTATAGCTCCCCGTTTGAATTTTCCATCCAGTTTTATTTTTCTGGCTGGGATGCCTTCTCTTTTAAGGTTGGCATTGGCGTCAGCAGAAGGAGTAAAAAGCAAATCGGCTAGGGCATCCGTGACCAAACGGTTAATTTCTTCTGGCATAGACCGGTCAAAACTTCTTAATCCTGCTTCCACATGGGCTACCTTAATTCCCAGCTTGGCCGCTACCAGAGAGCAGGCCAGAGTAGAATTGACATCTCCTACCACTACTACCCAATCAGGCTTCTGTTCCAGGCAAACGGGCTCAAACCGAAGCATAATGGTGGCAGTTTGATAACTGTGGGAGCCCGAGCCAACTTCCAGGTTAACATCTGGCGGTCTTATACCCAGTTCTCTGAAAAATACTTCAGACATATTTTCGTCATAATGCTGGCCGGTGTGGACTAAACAAGTTTTGATGAAAGGAGCTTCAGATGATCGATTATTATTGTGACCGTCAATAGCCTTAAGAAGCGGCGCTATTTTCATAAAGTTGGGCCGTGCTCCTGCCACCAGAACAATCTTTAAAGTGTTATTTTTAGGACGATTTTTAATCATGGCCCTCTTATTGGATCTCCTTTCTTCTGATTTAATCATCCTTTATTCTGATTTCATCAGTATGATTGATTATGTGCCACAAGTTCTCCCTTGCTATGAACTCGGCCACTTTTGGGAACCTTTCAATCGATTCTTTCGCGGCGAGTTTAAAGCCATATCCAAATTCCGGTTCATAAGCTTCAAGCATTTTTTATAACCTTTAAGGGAGTCAACGTTGTCGAACAGAATATAAGCGAATTTATTGACTTCTGGACATTTCCCCCGGTCTTCGATCAAAATCCCTTGTTCATATTTGAAAGACCAGGTAGCGGCTAGTCTTCTCTTTTCAAACTGAACGATTTTCGTAATCAATTTTATATTTTAAGCGGTTCGAGTTTATAAAAAATAATAATCTATTTTTTGGGTTCATATTACCAGAGTAGCGAGGCCTTTTTCAAGGTGATATTACTTTCATGTTAAATTAATAAAAATAGATTATGGTAATTAAAGAAATGGTTCATCCACTACTTTCACATGTACAAGATGAAATTAATACGGACAATAAATAAATTACATATATAATTTAAAAATTTGAATAAAATTCAAAAAATTGTACATTCTTTCAATATGAAACTTTTATAAATTTATTATTTTCAACTAATTATATATTTTTTCTTTTGGCACATATAATGCATATATTCTACTATGATTCTTAATTTAATTAATAAAAAGATTAGTGAAAAAGGAGGTGAGAGTGGCGAGTAGAGAAGAAAATTCATCGGGGTTTAAAGGTCGGGATGGAAAACGTCCCAGGGTGAAGGGTAAAAAAATCATTCGAAAGGAGAGATGATTCGAATGAAAAACAAACTAGTCGTTCTCGCATTAGTTCTTACGCTTATTGCTGGTGGGACAGCTTTTGCTCAGATCATGCCCGAAGGTAAGATTACTGGTAAGGTTGTAGATGACCAGGGTAATCCCCTTCCGGGCGTGACAGTGGAAGCCACC
>JACIYK010000234.1 GCA_014359965.1 Candidatus Aminicenantota bacterium | reverse complement strand
AAGCATTCGGACGGCTTTATTGCTTTATCAAAAGCTCAAGCTAGATATTTAAAATTAAATGGGATAGATAATATCTATGTAATACCCAATACCACAAGCATTTCATTATTATCATGGGGGGAAAATGAACTATATTATGAAGAATTGAAAGGAGATGACTTAATAAAAATAGTTTATGTTGCTCATATAGAAAAGAGAAAGAGCCAACATGTTGCTATTGAAGCCATTAAAATATTAAAAAAAGAATATAAAGTGAAAAATGTTTGCTTAAAATTAATAGGCGGAGTTTTGGACATTAAATATAAAAAGCATTTGGATGAGTACATAATGAAAAATGGTTTGACCGGAAATGTAGTATTTGCAGGAAAACTAAATCATGAAACAGTTTTAAATATAGTAAAGGAAAGTGATATCGTAATATTCACATCTACATTAGAGGTATTGCCCCGAGCTATAATTGAGGCTATGGCATTAGGCCGGCCCATAATTGCAACAGAGATAGATGGTGTGGTTGATCTAATAAAAAATTATGAAACTGGCATTTTGATACATCCAAATGATTGCTTTCAATTAGCAAAGGAAATATATAACTTAATAATGGACAAAAAGCTAAGGCGGGAAATATCTATTAAGGCTAACGAGTATGTTAAGGAATATTGTTCACACGAAAGGATAAGGTCATTATTATTTAAATTTTATATCGAGACTTATAGAAAAAAAGAAAATACCTATGACCATAATCGATATTCTTAAATATTGAAATGCTCCCCAGATAATATACAGGGCGATAAGGTGCAAAATGGCCTGCCATAACTTTAAACGAGGTATGGTAAAATGGCCATTATGAAAAGACAATAGTATGAGGCAGCGTTTAATGCTAAGGTGGCACTGGAGGTGGTCAAAGGCGAGAAAACCGTGGCCCAGATAGCCAGTGAATTTGGGGTTAATCCCAACCAGGTTCGGAAGTGGAAAGATCATTTACTGAGCATGTTGCCTGAGCTATTTTCAGATCAGAGGAAGAAGCGGGAAGAGGCCCGGGATGAGCTGGAGGCAGAGCTATTTCGTCAGATTGGTCAACTACGGGTAGAGAATGAGTAGCTTAAAAAAAATTTCAGCAGCTTAAGTTGTGGAGAAGAAGGAGTTGATGGAGAGAGATAACGAGGCGATAGCAGTGGCACGGCAGTGCGAGCTTCTAGGACTATCCAGGTCCTCTTATTATTACGGTTCGGCTCGGGATGATGAGTATAACCTTGAGCTGATGCGGCTTTTAGACGAGCAGTATACGAAGGTACCGTTTTATGGGGTAAGGAGGCTGACGGCCTGGTTGAGGGCTCAGGGCTATATAGTGAACCCGAAGCGGGTCAGGGTGCTGATGCGGCGGATGGGACTTCAGGCTATTTTTCCCCATAAGAGGAGGAGTTTTTCCTCACCCGGGCATAAGAGGTATCCATATCTTCTGGAAGGGCTGAAGATAGAGCGTCCTGACCAGGTCTGGGTAGCAGATATAACTTACATTCGCCTGGCCCATGGTTTTGTGTATTTGGTGGTGGTGATGGACTGGTATAGCCGTTATGTTCTTTCTTGGGAGCTATCCAATACGCTTGATTCAAGGTTCTGTGTGGAGGCTTTGAGTAAAGCCCTGTGGAGCTCAAGGCCTGAGATTTTCAACACAGACCAGGGGGTGCAGTTTACAGCCCAGGAGTTTTCGGAGCTGCTCAGCAGGAATGAAGTAAAGATAAGCATGGACGGCCGAGGCCGGGTATATGACAACATCTAAGTGGAGAGATTATGGCGGACGGTTAAATACGAGGAGGTATATCTTCATGAGTATCAGACCGTAAGTGAAGCCAGGCAAAGTCTGGAAACGTATTTTCGGTTCTACAATGCGGAGAGGCTACATCAGGGCCTGGGATACTGCACGCCCTACGAGGTATATTTTGGACATACAGCCAGCAAAAAATCTGTTGAGCTAGGGAATTTAAATGGTTAAAATAGTAAGACAGGCAGGTCAAAAGTGCACCTTAAACAAGCCTCTTTATTGTCCAAAAAATGGGGAGCACCTTAATGAATTTATGGATTAATGATTTCGAAACGTCTTTTTTAAGTCAGCCGTGAATAAAGATCTATTGTATTTGTAAAATATTTATTTAATGATATTTATTCTTTTGAGTAGAAAAATTATTTCTGATGAAAAATAAAAGAAAAGGTATAAAGATATAATTAAAGAAATTCTCTATTTTGTTGAAATTAATTAATGAAAGAGAAAAGAAAAGCTAATATTCAAATATAGCTAAATAAATTAAAAGGGAGGAATATAATGAAAAAAGCATTGGTTTGTGGGGCTGGTGGTTTTATTGGCCATCATATGGTAAGGCGACTGAAAAATGAAGGCTTTTGGGTGAGAGGCGTAGATTTAAAGTATCCAGAATTTAGCCCAGTAGAAGCTGATGATTTTGTTCTTGGTGACTTGAGAGATCCTTATGTTTGCAAACAGGTTGTTGATCAAAAATTTGATGAAGTCTATCAATTTGCTGCAGATATGGGCGGCGCAGGCTATGTCTTTACCGGAGAAAATGATGCAAATATAATGCACAACTCAGCTCTTATTAACCTCAATATGTTAGAAGCTTGTTATAGGAGAAATGTAAAAAGAATATTTTATTCATCATCTGCATGCATATATCCAAAATATAATCAAGAAGATCCTAGCAACCCTAATTGTGCCGAAGATAGTGCATACCCAGCCTTCCCCGATAGCGAATATGGCTGGGAAAAGTTGTTTAGTGAAAGGCTTTATTTAGCTTTCCATCGTAATTATGGAATGGAAGTTAGGATTGCCAGATATCACAACATATTTGGGCCCGAAGGCTCCTGGAATGATGGGCGAGAGAAAGCACCGGCTGCCTTATGCCGAAAAGTTGCCTTAGCAATTTTGAGAGGTGAAGATTATATAGAAATATGGGGCGATGGTAATCAGACAAGATCTTTTTTATATATTGATGAATGCATAGAAGGAACTTTAAGATTGATGCGCTCGGATTGGACAGGTCCTGTGAATATTGGTTCTGAAGAAATGGTTACAATAAACCAATTGGCCGAAATAATTATGGATATTGCCGGGAAAAAGCTTTCAATTAAGCATGTCCCAGGTCCTTTGGGAGTAAGGGGGAGGAATTCTGATAATAAACTTATAAAAGATAAATTGGGCTGGGCACCATCATACCCATTAAAAAAAGGTTTAGAAATAACATATGCATGGGTAAAGAATCAGGTATTTAATACATATGAATAATTTATTTTACTTCTTGGTGTGAATAGAGAGAAGGTGTTTTTATGAAACTCTTA
>JACIYK010000233.1 GCA_014359965.1 Candidatus Aminicenantota bacterium | reverse complement strand
TGTATGTTTTTTTTCTTTTCTTGTAAGGCCTCATTGGTTAGAGAAGATGTTGCCCAGGAAAAAAATATCTGGTCGAAAATATCGCCAGTAGTTGAATCTAAGCTAAAGGCCATATTTGAAAGTGGAGAATTTAATGCCCGCCAGTTCAGAGGCGAATGGTGCCCTGATGGTTCTGCTTACGCGCTCCTGGAGAGGAATTCAAAAGAAAACGGGATGGAGCTGGTAAGTTATGAAATCCTAACGGGTAAGCGAACTGTTCTGGCTGGCCCGGCTCAACTAATTCCCTCTGGACAGCAGAAACCTTTGCTTGTGGAAAATTATGCCCTATCACCTGATGGAGCCTTTATTTTGATACAAACCAATTCTCGAACCGATGAGGAAACAGGAAAAGTAATTGCTGATTACTGGCTACTAAAGAGAAAGACTGGACAACTTACAAAAATTGCTTCTGAAGTGGACATTATAAATATAAAACGGTGTTTTTCCCCTGACAGCCGAAAAATCATTGTTAGTCTGAAAGATAATCTTTATGTTTATGAGGTAGACACTGGCCGCAAGATTTGTCTTACCACCGATGGGGTGGCGAACAAAATTTCTAATGATAATGCTGTATGGAGTCCAGATAGCAAGTATATAGCCTATATCCAATCTGACTCTACAAATGTACGATTGCGGCCAGTTCTTGTACCGGTGGATCCAACCTATCCGAAAGTGAGGTATGTGCGTTTTGCTCGGGTAGGAACACCTATCCCGCGACTTCGTCTTGGTGTGGTTAAAGCAGAAGGAGGAAAAACTTTATGGTTTAAGATTGGTAAGAAGGATGAGGAATTTTATCTAAGGGAATTAGAGTGGCTTAAAAATTCAAGAGAAATTAGCGTGGAAAAACTGAGTCGGTCAAGGGACTACAGAGAGTTTTTGGTAGCCGAAGTAACCAGCGGGAAAGTAGAAAAGATTTATCAGGAGAGCGATCCGGCCTGGGTTGATGCAAGCTATGGAACAAATGCTGGATTGAGCTGGATAGATAATGATAAGAGCTTTATAGTGATTTCTGAAAAAGATGGCTGGCGCCGAGCCTATAAATTATCACGAAATAAGAACTCAAAAGAGATACCTTTAACACCTTCAGGAGTTGATATAATTTCTCGGGTCGGATTGGATGAAGAAAGAGGATGGTTTTATTATCTGGCTTCTCCTGACAATGCTACTCAGAGTTATCTTTACCGGGTTCGTTTAGACGGAAAGTCAGAACCTCAAAAGGTAACGCCGGCTGGTCAAAAGGGAGTACACAGGTATGCTTTATCACCCGATGGCCATTATGCCTTTCATACCAGTTCAACTTTTGATACGCCGCCGGTGACTGAACTAATTCAGTTACCTGAACACAAGATAATTCGGGTTCTGGAGGATAACCGCCAGTTAAGAGCCAAATTTGAAGCCATGAAGTTCCCGCCAGTTGAATTTTTGAAGTTAGACATTGGAAATGGTGTGGTTATGGATGCCTGGATGATAAAACCCAGAGATTTTAACCCGGCTAAAAAGTATCCGGTTTTTGTCTGGGTTTACGGAGAACCACATTCTCAAACGGTTCTTGATCAATGGCAGGGGGCTCGAGGTATGTTCCACCGGGTTATTGCTGATATCGGTTATTTAGTAGTTTCTATTGATAACCGTGGTACACCAGCTCCTAAAGGAGCAGCCTGGAGACGAGCCGTATTTGGCAGCCTCGGTCCTTTATCTACCAAAGAACAAGCTGCCGGTTTAAGGGAACTTGGCCGGAAGGTGAGTTATGTTGATTTATCAAGAGTGGGAGTTTGGGGATGGAGCGGAGGAGGCTCAAACACTTTAAACGCTATGTTTCGGGAACCGGACCTTTATAAAGTTGGAATTGCTGTGGCTCCCAAACCTCAGCCTCAACTTTACAATGCCTGGTTTCAGGAAATCTACATGCGAACTCCTGAAGTAAATCCCCAGGGATACAAAGAATCTGCTCCAATCAATTTTGCCGAGGGATTGAAAGGGCATTTATTGATCGTGCACGGTTCAGGAGAGACTAATACTCACATTCAGATTACTGAAGGGCTTGTTGACCGACTGATAGCGCTGGGTAAACAGTTTGATTATATGGTTTATCCCAACCGAGATCATGGCCTTAGAGAAGGTGAAGGCACAATACTTCACCTCTATATGTTAATTGCCCGGTATCTTATTACTCATCTTCCTCCTGGACCACGGTGATGTTGATAAACATGTGCAGGCAAGGGATTTTATGGAAAAGTATAGATGAATATATTTTGGAATTTGATAGTTTTTTAAAGGGATTGAAAGATGAAAAAAAATATAATCTTTCTGCTAAGTATTGGGGGGCTAATAATCTTAACTTTTTCATGCAACAATTCTCCAATGGGCGTAAGAAAAACACCAAATGGAATCATTTTACCCCTGAAGAGTGGTGCCCTAAAAGTTCAATTATGTACTGATCAGGTGATCAGAGTTGTTTTCGACCCCAACCGTGATTTCCAGCTGAGAAAAAGCTTGGTGGTAGAAAGAAGTTGGGAACCTGTCCCCTTTTCAGTTGACTCGAAAGGGGATAGTGTCAAGATTTCAACCAGGAGATTAATTGTTGTCATAAATAAAAACAACGGGGCTGTGAAATTTTTCGAAGCAGGAGGAAAACTCCTCTTACAAGAAGATCAAAAAAATCCTCGAGAAATGACTAAGGCCAGAGTGATGGGTGAAAAAACTTATCATGTTCGACAGAATTTTAGTCTGTCGCCAGAAGAAGGCTTATATGGTCTGGGGCAGCATCAAGAAGGTGTTATGAACTACCGGGGACATGATGTCTTACTTGTTCAGGAAAATGAAAAAGTTTCTGTTCCCTTTTTAGTTTCAACCAATAATTATGGAATTTTATGGGACAATTATTCCAAAACAAAATTTCATGATGGTCAAGATGGTACATATTTTTGGTCAGAAGTTGGCGACGCTGTTGATTATTATTTTGTAAGTGGAAAGGATTTAGATGAGGTTATTAAGGGATACCGGGAAATTACAGGCCAGGCCCCTATGTTTCCTCGTTGGGCTTTCGGTTTCTGGCAATCAAAAGAAAGATATAGAACAGGACAAGAGCTAATGGAAGTGGTTAAAGAATATCGCCAGAGAAATATTCCCCTTGACCTTATCATCCAGGACTGGCTGTACTGGGGAGATGCCTCGGAATGGAGTGCTATGAAGTTTGATGAGGAGAGATATCCTCGAGCGGAAGAAATGATAAAAACTCTTCATGATAAATATCATGTGCATTTCATGGTTTCTATCTGGCCAGTTTTAGGTCCTAAAACCGAGATATAT
>JACIYK010000232.1 GCA_014359965.1 Candidatus Aminicenantota bacterium | reverse complement strand
TGCAAAAGAAGTAGGGGTTTAGTTTATTAATTAAATTGACTTTTGAACTAACAAAAAGCTAAGTTATCTATAAAGATTATCAAATTTTAAACTTAAAGTAATAAAAGATAATTTTCTTGATCTTTATCATTTTAGCCTAAAATAAAATCTTTATCTGTCTTGCCTAAATTCCAATCAAAGACTAAAATCCACGAAGTTGCAATAAAATGAGAATTGTTGAATATTAATCAATCGAGAAAGGCTGAACACCTGTTTTCGCAAACTTGAACAGTGGCTTTAAATATTTTTTTAACGGGAACCGCAGAGTTCCCACCCGGATGTTATTATTATGATGCAGAAGGAAGAGGAAGATGAAAAAAGGGGAAAAAGCCATTAAAGGTGGGGGCGGAAGATTAGAGGAAATACGCAGAACAGCCCGTCTATTGGATATCATCCAAAATGTCACTGTCGCTCCTCGTCGATGGACAAGAAAAGCGCTGGCTGAAAAATATGAAGTAAGCGAAAGACAGATCCAGAAAGACCTTACGGTGATTCGCTACAGACTTCACCTTGATCTTCAAAATGATGGAGATGGGTACTATTTCAAAAACATCCCCAGGTTGCCAACTATATCTTATTCTTTTTCCGAAGCGCTAGCTTTACTTCTTGCTGCCCGGGTAGGACAAACTTTGCCTGGTATTGATACCTATGAGCTCTCATCGGCAATAGCGCGTCTGGAATCTCTTTTTCCCAAAGAAACTTTGCCGATGCTAAAAGCAGTTACAGAAGATATTCCTGAGTACTCAGAAAGTAAAGACCGGGTAAAAAAATTAACCTTACTTCACCAGGCCCTAAGTCAAAGGAAGCAAGTTAAGATATTGTACCGAACGGCTTCTCGGGGAAATATAACTTCAACTAGGATTATAGAACCATACCGCATAATTCCTTATTTGAAGACCTGGCAACTGGTAGCTTTTTGTCACACCAGAAAAGAAATTCGCGAATTTAATATTGATCGCATTCAAAAGTTAGAAATTATGGATTCAACCTACCAAATACCATCAGATTTTGATCTTGATTCTTTCTTTGGCAACGTATGGGGCGTTTATAGACAAAGTTCTAGACCAGTAGAAGAGGTAGAATTAGAATTTGAACCAGAAGCTGGCCGATGGGTGGCTGAAGGAGTTTGGCACAAAAGCCAAAAACTCTTTTATGAAGATGATGGCCGGGTTCGCCTTAAATTGCACATCAGCATCTCTCCAGATTTTGTCTGCTGGCTACTTCATTTTGGCTGGCGAGTTAAGATCTTGAAACCAGCTTGGCTAAAAGAAGAATTAAGAAAAGAGCTACTCCGGGCCCTAAAAAACATCGAAAATTCATAAAATAAAAAATATATACGGAGGTTTGATGATGGGAAATAAATTTAAAGTAATTTTCATCTTTCTCTTTGTCACAAACCTATTCGCTGCCTGTGCCACATTTCCTACTAATGAATTGACCCCCCAACAGAGTAATCTAACAGTGGGCATGATAAAGACAAAAATAATTAAGGGTCAGACAACCCAGGAAGAAATTTTAAAATTATTTGGCGCACCAAACATAATTACTAAAAATAAAAGTGATGATGAAGTATGGAACTATAACCGCATGTCTTTTAAATACGTCTCTGGCCGAGATGGATTCACTGCAATATTTGTCGATGGTAATAGAGCTATGAGCACTGCTACAACAGAATCCTTTGATCTAATTATCACCTTTGATAAAGAGGGAAAAGTGAAGGATTATTCTGTAATTTCAGCGAAATTTTAGAAAATATAAAGGCAAAAGGAGGATAATTATGTTGAAAAGCTGTTCTCACGCAATTTTTTCTTTTATCCTTATCGTTATTTTCGCTGTCGGGAATATTGCTTGTACGCCTGAACCTCGATTATCCCCAATGCAGGTAAGACAAATTACTACTAAACTTTTTCAAAGCGATTATGAGACAGTATACAGAGCTTGTTTAACCATACTCCAGGATCAAGGATATGTAATAAAAAACACAGATATGGATTCAGGCTTAATAGTGGCTTCAATTACCAAAGAAACAAGCGCTGGGAGCCAGGTTTTTCAAGCCTTAATGTTAGGCTACATACCAAACAAAGGCAAAGAATACGAACTAAGCTGTATGGTGAACAAAGTCAGCGATAATTCTACTGAGGTTAGGCTTAGCATTCATGAGACAAAATACGGCCAAACCTCTGCTTGGAGTGGTTCCTCAAAATTAGGTGCCAAACAGATTTACGATGAAAAACTATTTAGAGCTTTGTTTAATGAAATTGAGGTAGAAATAAAAAGGCGTGAGGCAATGAAAAAATAGCCGTTTTTACATTTTTGTTGAGATTTAAGGAGATTTAATGTCTCGCTTCTGGCATGACCTTAGCCCACAATAAAATTATTGATATAAGAGAATCGATTTGGTTAAAATGAAAAGGGCGTATCTGACAGATAAAGGGGCAAAGAGTGTTTTGAAATGCCCTAACAAAATATTTAATATGATAAATACGAAAAACAAAAGAGGGGCAAGGTATAAAGCCTGGACAATTTCTAGTCTAGTTCAAAAATGTAAGAGAACTTTTCAATCTATTACATCTTAAAAGATTGGTGGGCATAATATGAGGCTTAGGATTAAATTTACTGGAGATACCGAGTCAATCATTCTTCCTTTTCATTACAACGAGATACTTCATGGAATAGTCTATCATTATCTAAACACACCTTTTGCTTTGCGAATGCATGCAAAAGGTTTTATCGATCCCGAGAGCAACCGAGGCCTAAAACTTTTCACTTTTTCCAGGCTCATCTCAAGTAAGAAACCTGAAATAGACAAAGAAAATAATGCCATTAAATTCTATTTTCCCATCACTTGGATTATTGCCTCTCCGCTTCATGAATTCATCATTTCTCTTTATAATACTCTGAACAGAAAACGATCAATTAATCTTCATGGCTCAACCCTTCCGACAGAACAAAACATTTATCTTCTTAACCTCTGGCTGGAAAAGCCTCCTCCATATAATCGGCCTGTTCTTGTTGAGACCCTCTCACCTATCACTGTTTACAGGACAAGCGAAAAAGATGGCAAATTATTTACTCATTACTTTAAACCTTCTGATCCTGAATTTAATGAGCTTATTCTTTCAAATCTTTTAAGAAAATATCGGGTCTTAACAGGGAAAAAACTTACCCTCGACAAGGAGGCATTTATAAGGCCGGTCAGAATTTCCCATCGTGAAAATATAATCTACTTTAAGGACACTGTGATTAAAGGCTGGTCGGGTAATTTTGAACTTTCCCTTCCTGAAGAGCTCTTCCCACTGGCTTTTTCCTGCGGGCTTGGCGCAAAAAACTCCCTGGGATTCGGTTGCATCGGTATTTGGAGGGGTAACAAATGAGCCAAAATTCAATAATACTTTACCCTTCTAATTGGCTTTTTAACTCTGGTG
>JACIYK010000231.1 GCA_014359965.1 Candidatus Aminicenantota bacterium | reverse complement strand
CTGGGATTTAGTGCCCACCAAGGTTGTCTCTCCTTATTTTTGCCTGGGAGCCGGTGTTTCTACTGGCAAGAGTTTTCTGGATGCCAAGTACAGCTACCATTATACTGGCCGGCTGGACCTGCCAGACGGTTCTTCTGAAAATTATTCTGACTCTGAGACCAAAACCCTCCGGCAGATCAAAGAGGAGAACCTGGCTGAGGGCAAAAGCTGGCCGCTCAATTTTGTTCCCATACTCCAGCTTAACTTCGGGCTGCGTTTCCGCCTGAGCCAAAATCTAAGACTCATGTTGGATGCCGGGGTATTTGATGGTTTTCTTTTCCGAGGCGGGATATCTTTTAGGATCTAATTTAAGTCAAAGAAATTTTTTAAGGCATTTAACCGCGGGCATTCCAATCTGATCAGGAGGCTGGTTCGGTCTTTTTCTTGTTTATATTTTATCTGTGGTAAAAAGAGACCAGAATATTGTTTAAAATGGACATTTTTTTAAATTAAACCTGTAAGAATTTTTTGTATCTCATTGTAATGAAATAGAAGACCGGTCTTAACACCACAAATTCCTTTTCATTTTGTTCAAAGCAGGTGAATGATGGCGAACCGGCCGGGGCCATGGTAAATTTCATGCCCACCTTTTTATCTCTTTTAGAGGCAAACCAAAAATTTCTTTTCCTCAGAGCCGGCTTTTATGGTAAATAATAAAACCTGTGGGTAAAAAATTCTGGAGGGTGAAAATGAAAAATAAAGCCTTAAATCGTCAGTTTGGTGTTTTTGTGGCTGCTATTCTGCTCAGTTTATTTTTATTGCCCTTTAACCTGCCCGCTCAGGGACTTCCTTCCGCAGATCAGCAGAAATTGTTGTCTGTCTTCCACTCCATTTCTAGCCAGCAGCTTTATAATTATGTATTTGAACTGTCTTCAGAAAAGTATGGTGGGCGCCTGACTGGAACCAGGGAATATAATGAAGCGGCGGCCTGGGTTTCTTCTCTTCTTTCCAGTTGGGGGGTGGAGCCAGCCGGCGATAATGGCACATACCTGCAGGCTTTTCCCAACCCGTATACTCTGGTTCTCGACAAAGGTGAAGTCTCGATGGTGATTAATCTTTCCCGCCAGGGGATTAAGGTTCCGGCTACAATAAAGAAATATTATCGTTACGAAGATGAATATTTACCCGGTGGAACTTCAGGCTCGGGAGAAGTGACAGCTGAAGTTATCTATGTTGGTTATGGCATTACGGCGCCGGAACTCGGCTATGATGATTACCAGGGAGTAGACGTGCGGGGCAAGATAGTGCTCATGGAGAACGAAGTGCCTTTTCGCCCTGATAAAGATCCGGAGACTTTTAAAAAATGGAAACCTTATTCGTTTCATCAGTACAAGCTGAAAAATGCTGTGGCTCACGGTGCCAAGGGATTGCTTTATTTTTATGGTCCGATTGTCAACCCTAACAACGATTACGTTGAAGGATTTGTTTACAGCCACGTGGGCCGGACAGTGGTGGATGATATCTTTGCCGGTACTGGAAAAACCTATCAGACGACTGTGGAAAAAATCAGGAACACATTAAAACCGCAGTCCTTTGCCACGGGAAAAATTTTTACCCTCAGGAACAAAACCGAACATCATCCGGAGGGAATTGGCTATAACTTCCTGGCTAAGATTACTGGCACAGACCCTGTGTTGAAGGATGAGGTCATTATTATCGGCGGACATCTGGACCATGTCGGCCGCTGCCCGGAGTTGATGCCTGGAGCAAATGATAATGCTTCAGCAGTGGCCGTGATGCTGGGGCTGGCCAAAGCCCTTAAAGATTCTCCGGTCAAGCTTAAAAGAACTGTGCTTTTCGCCTTCTTCGGGGCAGAAGAACAGGGAGTTAAAGGCTCAGAATATTACCTGGAACATCCTATCTTTCCTCTGGAAAAAACAGTAGCTTTGCTCAACCTTGATGGAGTAGGGCAGGGGGATAAGATATTTGCCTTGGCTGGGAAGAACTTCCCCTGGTTGTTTGAGCCTGTGGCCAGAGCTAATCAGGAATTTGTCCACCGGGAACTGCAAACTAATTACTGGGCAAATTTAACCAGACCAAGGCTGGATGCGGCCAGGTTTATGGATAAAGGAATTCCTTCTCTGTCATTTTCTGTTTTTGGTCTGACAGTTCCTTATCCGACATACCATAACACAAGAGACAAGGCTGAGCTTATTAATCCGGAGATACTGGAAGACCTTAGCCGCATTCTTTTCCTGGCGGTGACTGAACTAGCCAATGCACCGCTGACAAAATCTAACTAGTTTTTAGATGGTAGGTTACCGGTTTTAGATATGCTACGGCTTCAAATATGAAGCTCGACTACATCTTCGTCATTCAGCTGATAATCCCTGGTCACCCGCAACCCCTGGATGGTGCCTGATTTATTCCACACTCGCGCATAGTTGAGCTTTTCGGCAAAATCCTTGTGCACCAGTCTGGCCAGGTCGAGGATGTTTCTTCCTTTTCTCAGAATAAAAGGAGCTTCATAATCAGGCTTTTTGCCTGGGATTTTACTGTAGATGCGCACGATCTGGAGCAAGTCAAAAATTTTTCTTTTCAGAACTGGAAGATTTTCTCCACTCCGGGCTGAAACAAACAGGTATTCCACGGGCAGGTTAAACAGAGTGTTGAGTTCTTCGCGGACAAGTTCAGGTTCAGAAAGATCGCTTTTGTTTAAAATTATAAGACCTCTTTTTTGAAAAGGAAATTTGTCCGGTGGAATTTCCATCTCTTCGGGAACGAGCTCAACCTTTTTTTCTTTAAGCCTGTCGAGCAGTATTTCCAGATTTTCAGCCGTGTACCCATCTGAAGCATCCAACACTAGAAGTACGGCTTCAGCACTTTTTACCATTTCTGCCAGCCAGGTGTCAAAATAATCCGGCGTAATAGGCGGGGTGTCTATCAGCTGAATCTTGATGTTTTCGTAAGGCATCATAAAAGGGACAGCTGTTTTAGTGGTGAATGGAAATTCAGCAATTTCCAGTTTCAGACCGGTGAGAGCAGAAATGAGAGATGATTTACCGGAGTTGGGCGGGCCAATAATTATTACCTGACCGGCACCTGATTTTTCAATTCTAAAGAGCGAAGCTTTTTTTGCGGTCGAGGGCCGGCGAGCTATTTCTTCTTTGAGTTTAGCTATCTTGGAGCGATACAGACCAATCAACTTTTCCGTACCTTTATGCTTAGGAATTATGGAAAGAAGTTTTTCCATAATGGCTATTTTTTCTTCTGGAGTTCTCGCTTCACGAAGATTTTTTTCTACTTCAAAGTATTCTGGTGGCAGATTGGCCGGCACTTTTTTCCTCCTTCTTCCAGAATATTTTAACCGAATTTGGCTCAAAATTTAATCCAGAAAAAAGTCGATGTACTGCTTTTCTATTGGTAAAGATATTAACAAAATGCTGGAAATTGCCTTCTTAAACCCTGAGCGCCGCAAAATTTTATAACTAATTGATA
>JACIYK010000230.1 GCA_014359965.1 Candidatus Aminicenantota bacterium | reverse complement strand
CTGGTTGTTTTTTTCCAGGCCCTTATGGCACCGAGGGCAGCTTTTAAGTCTTCAGCTCCAGCGGAATAAAAATATTTTGGTTCAAAAAATTTTTCTAGCCTGAATTTGGACAGTCTTCCGAACCAGGAGTAACCCCAGGCGTCCCATTCAGCCATTATTGGTTTTCCAAAGGCACTTAGTCTTTGCAAGATCTCATCTGGTACAAACAGGTCGCCAGTTTCTCCGATGATGAAAAAATCCACGTCTGCTGGAATTTTTTCAAGGTCTTCACTGGACTGAATTTTAAGTGGTGGGGCAACTTCAATAAGCCCATTTTTCTCCAGGGCGGTTAAACTTAAATCCTCGGGTGGGACTTCTTTTTCTCTAATGATTTCCCTTGGTTTTCTTGTTCCCCTGACCCAGGCTTCCGCGGCCATGACCGGCTTTTTAAGCCAGAGTTCATACATGCTTTCAAACATAAGAGGCTGAGCTTTCAATTTCATCTGCTATCTCCTTTTATAAAAATCTAGTTTAATTTTTTTTCTTCAGGCAAGAAAGTATCTTTTTTCAATTTTTCTACCAGTTCCTGGAAGAAAGGACTGGCTTCCTGAAAGAAGCGTTGGTAAGAACGGCAGAAATAGCTTTTTCCAGGCTGAGGCTGGAAACCTCTTTCCTTTGGGCAGCTGCCACGACAGTAAGGAAGCCATTGGCATTTTTTACACTCTTCAGGCAGAAGGGATTTCCGTTTGCCAAATCTTCTCTGGGCAGCAGAGTTAAGCATATCAACCAGGCGCTTTTCTTTTACGTTTCCCAGCTTCCACTCAGGCTGAACATAAAAATCGCAGGAATAGACATCGCCATTGTGTTCTACTACCACATAGTCACCGCATTCTTTATGAAGCGTACAATCAGGCGGAGTTAAACCAGCATAGGCAAAAAGAAGAGATTCAAACTCGCGGATGTAAGTTGCTGGACGACCGCCGTGGAAATCTGCTTTCCAGAGCTTAAACAACTTGAGCAAAAAATCACCATACTGGTCAGCAGGAACAGAGAAGCTTGTTGGTTTTCCAGGATCTTGCGGATCAGGCTCGATACAGGGTATGAACTGCATGTAGGTAAGCCCAATGCTTTTTAAGAATTCATATATTTCTTCTGGAAACCTGACAGAATAATCGTTAACAACCACCAGGGCATTAGTAGCCACCTCAGAGTCAAGAAGCAATTTAGCGGTGTCTACCACCTTAGACCAAGAGCCCTGACCGCTGGAGTGGCGGCGATACCGGTCATGAATATGCTGAGGACCATCCAGGCTCAACCCAATGAGGAACTTGAAGGCCCGAAAAAATTTGGCCCAATCCTTGTTTATAAGAAGTCCGTTGGTTTGAAAGCCATTGCTTACCCATTTCTGAGTTCCATATTTCTGCTGGAAATAAACTGCCTGCCGGAAGAAATCAAGACCCATAAGGGTGGGTTCTCCACCCTGCCAGCCAAAATTGATTTCAGGACCTGACTGAGACATCGCTTGCCTGATGGTTTCCTCCAGGATTTCCTGGCTCATTCGGTGATGAGGGGTTGCAGAAAACAAATCACTTTTCTTCAGGTAGAAACAATAATGGCAGTGAAGGTTACAATCCGGACCAGCTGGTTTAATCAGCAGGCTGGTCAGTTTTTTTCTGTTGAAAAGGCCTGGTTTGATCATTTACGAACCCCAAATTATTCCGTTTAAAGCTTTCCTCAATATTTTATTCATTTATAAAAGGAAATAATAGCCTGAATAAATTTTTGGACCAAACAGGATGAGAGTTGAATTCTAATAAAGCTAAATTGGGTCCTTATTAGGCTCAGTTCAGAAAATAAATACATTATTTCCATAGTAGCTCACGGTGTTTCTAATTGATTGGTAATTCAGCGTTCTGAATTTTCTTTATGTGTACCTGAGGTGGTCTAGATTTCTTCAAGCGAAGGAGTGTTTTGAAAATTGTTTTAGCGCCCTGCTTTTTGTTACACTGATATCTGGCGTAAAGTTAATTTAATAATAGAAGAAGATGAACTTTAAGAAAAATTTAACGGAAAACCTGACGCGTCGGGATTTTCTTAAGGCTTCAGCGGCTGGTTTGGGAACATTATTTTGCCAAAGCCAGCTGGGTGCTCACTTGAAGGAGAGGAAAAGGCCGAACATTCTGTTTGTTCTGACCGATGACCAGCGTTTTGATATGCTGGGTTGCGCCGGAAATCCAATTATTAAGACCCCAAACATTGACCGCCTGGCACAGGAGGGAGTAAGGTTTGAACAGGCTTTTGTTACTACTCCCATTTGTGCCGCCAGCCGGGCCAGTATCTTCACCGGAACCTACGAACGAACCCATACTTATACTTTCACCAAACCACCTCTGACTCGTGCTTTTACTGATATCAGCTACCCAGCTTTATTGAGGGAAGCTGGCTATCAGGTAGGCTTTGTGGGCAAATTTGGCGTAAAGGTGGAAGAAGGCGTTATAAATCAAATGTTTGATTATATGAGACCAACTAGTTTTCCTTACTTCCAGACTGTTAATGGAGTCCAGCGTCATATAACCGAATTAGAAGGCGAATATGCCGTTGATTTTCTTCGCCAGATTAAACCCGATCGGCCTTTCTGTCTGGTCTGGTGTCCCTGGGCACCTCATGCTGATGATGGTAACCCCGAACAATATTTCTGGCCTCCAGAGGTTGATAGCTTATACCGAGAGATAGAGATTCCTGTCCCGGAAATGGCTGACCCTAAATATTATGAGGCACAACCAGAATTTCTAAAGAACACCATGAACCGCACGCGCTGGTTCTGGCGCTTTGATACGCCTGAAAAGTATCAGAAAATGGTTAAGGGCTACTACCGGATGATCAGCGGTGTTGACCTGGTGCTGGGGAGAATATTAGCTGAACTGAAGTGCTCAGGCCTGGACAAAAACACGGTCATTATTTTTTCTTCAGATAACGGATATTTCCTTGGCGAGAGAGGGTATGCCGGTAAATGGCTCATGTATGACTTATCTATAAAAGTACCTCTAATAATTTATGATCCGCGGGCTCAAGAGGGAAGCCACGGCCTGGTGAGAAAAGAATTGGTGCTCAACATTGATATTCCAGCCACCATTTTGGACTTGGCAGGGCTGCCCGTTCCTGAGAAGTATCAGGGCCTCAGTCTTAGACCGCTGCTCAAAATCGGAAAAACAGATTGGCGAAAAGAAATTTTCTGCGAGGAACTCTGGGATAATCCAGAAATCCCTCAGAGCGAGTGTGTTAGGACAGACCGCTGGAAGTATATTCAGTATCCCAGGCACCCGGAATATGTTGAGCTTTTTGACTTAAAAGCCGATCCCCAGGAAAAACACAATCTGGCCAGTTTACCTCAATACCAGTCTACTCTTGAAGAGCTCCGCCGCCATTGCCAAAAATGGATTCAGAGGCTGGTGGAAGACAGAAAAAAATTCCAATAAGGGCTCAATAAATATAATTTTT